>NZ_ATHI01000003.1 GCF_000422245.1 Alkalidesulfovibrio alkalitolerans DSM 16529 | reverse complement strand
GGGGTTTCCTTCTCCCCCTGGCCGCCGGAGGCAACATCTCATGACGACGATCAATCCGATACTTCTCGAAGTCTTCAAGAACCGGTTCGCGGCCATTGCCGAGGAGATGGGCGTTTCGCTCACGCGCACGGCCTTTTCCCCGAACATCAAGGAGCGGCGCGATCTTTCCTGCGCGGTCTTCGACGCCTCGGGCGAGATGATCGCCCAGGCCGCGCACATCCCGGTGCACCTGGGCTCCATGCCGCTTTCGGTGCAGGCGGCCATCGCGGCCTGCGACATGGCCGCGGGCGACATGGTCCTCCTGAACGATCCGTACCGGGGCGGCACGCACCTGCCGGACGTGACGCTCGTGGCCCCTGTCTTCGCGGGCGGCGGGCGGCCCGCCTTCTACGTGGCCAACCGGGCGCACCACGCGGACGTGGGCGGCATGACCGCAGGGTCCATGCCGTTGTCCACGAGCCTCTTCCAGGAGGGGCTGGTCATTCCGCCGGTGAAGCTGGTCAAGCGCGGGGCCGTTGACGCTGAGATCATGCGCCTGCTGCTGGCCAACGTGCGCACCCCGCACGAGCGCGAGGGCGATTTCGCGGCCCAGGTCATGGCCAACGCCACGGGCGTGCGCCGCCTGTGCGAGTTGATCGCCAAGTACGGCCTGGACACGGTGAGCGGCTATGCCGGGGCGCTCCTGGACTATGCCGAGGCCATCGCCCGGGCGCGCATCGCCCGCATCCCGGACGGCCGCTACGAGTTTGCCGACGTGCTCGACGGCGACGGCCTGGGCGGCGGCGAGGTGGCCATCCGCTTGGCCATGACCGTGCGCGGGGAGGAGGCCGAGCTCGACTTCACGGCCTCGGACGACCAGATGAAGGGGTCGCTCAACGCCGTGCGGGCCATCACGCTTTCCGCGGTGCTGTACTGCTTCCGCTCGCTCATCACGCGCGACGTGCCCACCAACGCCGGGATCATGCGGCCGCTTTCGGTGCTCACGCGGCCGGGCTCGGTGCTCGACGCGCATTTTCCCGCGGCCGTGGCGGGCGGCAACGTGGAGACCAGCCAGCGCGTGGTGGACGTGGTGCTCGGGGCGCTTGCCCAGGCGTTGCCGGACGAGGTTCCGGCGGCCAGCCAGGGCACCATGAACAACGTGACCATCGGAGGCCTGGACCCGCGCACCGACACGCCCTTCGCCTACTACGAGACGCTGGGCGGCGGCATGGGCGCGTGGCGCGGCGGCGATGGCGAGAGCGCGGTGCACGCGCACATGACCAACACGCTGAACACGCCCATCGAGGCATTGGAGTACAGCTACCCCTTCCGGGCGCGGGCCTATGGCGTGCGCACGGGCACGGGCGGCGCGGGGCTCAGGCGCGGCGGCGACGGCATGGTGCGCGAGTTGGAGCTTCTGGCCGAGTCGGAAGTGACGGTGCTTTCGGAGCGGCGCGAGCGCGGGGCCTACGGCCTCATGGGCGGCAAGCCGGGTGAGCCGGGCCGCAACACGGCCCGAATCGACGGCGAGACGACCGAACTGCCGGGCAAGTTCAGCCGCAGGTTCCCGGCCGGAACCATCCTGCGCATCGAAACGCCGGGCGGCGGAGGCTTCGGCCAGCGTTAAGCCCAATTGAGGACGGTCAGCCCCGGCACGCGGGCGAACTCGGGGTCGTTACGGTCCCGACGAAATTTTCCGCTTATCCCATTGCCATAGGGCTCGGAGTTGGGCAAGAAGCCCCGTGGGGATGGGTAGCGTCGGACGTGACATGACGACGTAACCCTTTGCTGGTGGAATCATCGCGATTTCGCCAAGGGGGGAGCGCATGCAGATCGCCTGCATTCCATTGGACGACTACGGTCAGGAGGGCGTGCGTCAGCTGCTCTACATGGAGCGCTACGCATGGCTTTCGCTGAGCGTGGACATGGCGGCCGTGATCTCGCTGGACGGCATGTTCGAGGACGTGAACACCCACTGGGAAGAACACGTCGGCTTCTCGCGTGACGAGCTTCAGGCTGCCTATCTGGTCGAGTTCATCCACTTCGACGACCGCGAGCGCGCCCTGGCGGACCTGCAAAAGCTCGTCACCTCGGACATCGGCTCGACCAATCTCTCCTTTCGCTTCCTGTGCAAGGATGGCCGCCACCGCCGCGTCGGCATGAACGTGGTCTTCTCGCCGGTGCACGAATCGTTCTTTTGCATCGCCCACGGCCTTGAGGAGAACGAGAAATCCGACCCGGCCGCGCTCGCCTACCGCGACGTGCTTACGGGCCTTCGCAACCGCCTGAGTCTGGAAGAGAATCTGCCCCGAGCGCTGGCCCAGGCCCGCAACCAGGACGCACAGGCGGCTGTGATTTTCATCGACCTGGACGGCTTCAAGGAGATCAACGACACCTTCGGCCACAGCGCGGGTGACGCACTGCTCGTGCGCGTCGGTGCGCGCATGTCAGAGTGCCTGGGCGACATGGGGCAACTCTACCGCCTGGGCGGCGACGAATTCATCGCAATTCTGCCGCTTTGCGACAGCCGCGCCCAGGTCTCGGCCCTGGCCGAGCGGTTGCGGGTCTGCCTGTGCCGCCCCTTCCGCCTCTCCAAGCGCACGCTGACCATCGGCGCGAGCCTCGGTGTGGCGTTGTCCCCGAAGGACGGGCACGATGCCCGCGAGCTTCTCGAACTGGCCGACCAAGCCATGTACCACGCCAAGCGATCCGGCAAGAGCGCCGTCGCCTTCGCCTCCGACGTGCCCGGCCTCCCGAACTGATCCCATTCCTTGCGACTGGACGTGCCTAGGTGCGCTCTCGCCGCGCAGCAAAGCTTCGCATGGGCAAGACAGCGCGCCAGACGGAACCCTTTTCAACAGTCAGGCGCCCTGCCCGGAATTCCGGACAGGGCGCCTTAGGTCCGCGCACGGGGGTTGGGGCCAGACTCGCGCGCGAGAGCCTTTCTCCAGGGCGGCCGGGCGGAGGAAGGTCGCCCGGCCGCCAACCACGGAGGAGGCAATGGACTATTTAGTGTCCAGGTGCGCGACGCGCGCTTCCCAGACCTTCTTGCCGATCTTGCGGCCCAGGTCGCTCTGACGGGCCTTGAGCAGGGCCTCGGCGGCCTCCTTATTGCCGGATGAATTGAGCAGCGTGGCGGACTCCAGGTCACGCAGGTAGCGCTCGCATTCACGCACGATCCCGGACAGATCCAGATCCTCAAGTTCCTCGGGCACACGCACCGAGCGCACTTTCCTGCTCATCATCGCTCCTTTCGGTCACACGTTTCGAATTACCTAATCCAGATTCTTTGTCAATATTTTTGATGGTCATCATGATCTATTATATGTCTATGCTGTCCAGCCTTTTCGGCTTCATTCGATTCCGGCACCTCGGTATCGCACGGCGGCTACGGCAGACAAAGCCGCCTGCCTTCTCATTGCCATTGCCCGCATCAGAAGCTATCAAAATTGATCTGTCTGCATCTGAAATCTTTCCAGGAGCCCTATCGAATCCATATCGATTGCTGTATAACTAATCATATGAAATACATATTGATTCTTTTTCAATTCCCATTTTGATGGTAGCTAATAATGGCTATCGCTCGAGATTCAAAAACCAAACGCCCATGCGGCGTATTTTTCCCCTCTTTGAATTGATGCCATGACCTTTGGATTCAAAAATTTAGTGATCGTTAATAGATAATGAAACGTAAACTTTTTCGAGGATGAAATTGGGCCATTCATTGACAAGATACGTGATACGTATCCGTCATCCAGGCCATTTTTCATATTTTCTTGATTTTTTTACTACGAAAGCCTGACGCCGCCACAAACCACGTCCCGTCCCGGGAGCGCATTTTCGCTTGCCTCCCGTCGGCAACACGGCTAGGCGGAAAGTTTGTGGCGGCCGCCGAGGGCGGCACGGATCACAGGAGGTGTTTTCCATGCTCGAAAACCCCAGCCTTTCAACAGCGCGGACCCTGGCCGAGGAAGCGACCGGCCGCGGGCTCACGCCCCATGACCTGAGAACCACGGCCTGCGGCCTCATTCCCAAGATGCACGCCCTGCTCATGGCGGCGGGTGAGGCGCGCAGCGTTTCCTTCCTGGCCCACGCTCACATGCTGCACGAAATCACCAACGCCTTGGGCTCGGGAGGCGGATGGGAGATGACCGTACTCGCCAGGGACGGCGAGGCACTCATCGTCTTCACGAAAAGCGAGCGCCACGACGATCTGCTGCATCTGGTCTAACGTGCCGTCCAGGCAACCTCGTCCGCCTCGCCGTGATGGGAAACTCAAACCCTCGCGGATCGTATTGTGCGCCGCACCGTGAACCTCTTGCGCCCCTTGCATTCGGGAACGATCGGGGTAGATTCATCCCGCCCCGGACAGCGATTTCAGGAGAAAAATCAATGGAACAGGAAATGTACGAGGAAGATCTCATCGAGCTCATCGAGAACGTGCTCATGCCGCTCGAAAAATATTTCGCCACCTTCATGGACATCGGCGTGGACGACCAGGAGCCTCGCCGCGTCTTCGTGGACGACATCGGCAAGGCCGGGCTGGCCTTGACCAACCACGCCCAGGACGAGATCCGCTCGGCCCTGGAACTGCTCTACCAGAAGGTGGGACGGGTGCGGGTACGCCGTGCTGGTTACGGCAACCGCATGGGGATTCGGCCGCGCAAGATCATGGATGTGGACCTCGTCAGCGGCGGCGCGCAGGAAGGCTGGGCAAAACATTAGAACACTATCGCGTCAACACGGCTCTTGGTCTTTCAGGGCGGCCCGCTACCCCTTCAGAACGTGGCGCTGCATGCCGTCCACGGCGTCGAGTTGGGCGATGGGCACGAGCACGTCCACTGTCTCGGGCAGCTTGTGCCCCTTGCGGAAGTTTGCCAGCTTGAGCAGCGTGGTCTCTGTCAATTCCTGGCCCGCGACGAGTAGAACCAAATCGTTGTCGGCCACGATGGTCTCCTGCAGCACCATGCCCGGCTTGAGCACACCAAGCCGCAGCCTGCGCTTGGCGAAGCCGGTTTCGTCGCACACGGCACGCTCGAAGGCAGCCAGAAGTTCCGCGTCGTACCATCCCTCGCGCCTGCGCATCAGATCGAGCACGTCGTGACGGGCCGCGCCGTCCTGCTGCAACATGTCGTAGTCCAGGGCGATCTTCAGCACCCTAGCACCAAGCGGCATGCTCGGCGCCTCTGAAAGTTTGGCTCCCTGCAGGCGAACCATCTCGGACACGTCTTCCAGATAGGGGATCTTGGCCAGAAGCTGCCCGGCGATGTCCGCATGCATGCCGAAATTGTATTTTTCCGAGGGCGTCATGACCAGATCCTCGGCGGCGGAAGCTTTCCAGGCCTTCTCGACCATCTCGTAGGGCAGGAAAATCAGACCGATCTGCGAGAGCATGGCTGCGGTCTCGATCTTCCAGAAATTCGGCAGGCCACGCCGCTTGTGCAACTCACGCACCAGACGCTTGACCCGCTCAGCCCGGCCGTAGGCCTCCTCGTTGGCCATGGAGATGATCTCGGAAAGAATCTCGACGCAGCCGCGCAAAGTGCGGCGCAAGAACACCTTCTCTGAGGTTACCAGCCGGTATTGTTCCAGGGCCGCGTCCAGCACCTGGATCAAAACCCGCGTCTCGCAAGGCTTGGTCAGGAACCGAAAGACGCTGCCCTGATTGACCGCGAGGATGGCCGTCTCCAGTTCCGCATAGCCCGTGAGCATTATCCGCACCGTGTCCGGGCAGAGCTTGGCCACCTTGGAGAGGAGCTCGACCCCGTCCATGTCCGGCATGCGCTGGTCGGCCACGACCACGGCGTAGGGCTCTTCCACTTGGAGCCGGGCCAATCCGTCCATGGGATCGGAGGTCGTCTCGATCTGGTAGCGCCCCGACAGATTCCTTCGAAATGCCGAGAGTATATTTTCGTCGTCATCGATGAAGAGTATCCGCCCGCTCATGTATTCTCCGTTTCCGTGTCGTCCCCTGCACAGGCCTCGCGCCAAGCGGATAGTCGCTCAAGGCAGCCCACCTCGCCGAGCCAGTCCGTGTCCACCAGTATCTCGTCCGCATCAGCCGCGTTGAATGACTCCCACTCCAACGCGCAGGCCGCATGTGTCGCCGCCAGCGGGCCGAAGCCCGCGTCGCCGGAGCGCGACGGTTCGTGGTGGTGGGCCACGGCCAGCGCGGCGTCCGGCGAAAGACCCCAAAGTCCCATCAAGAACGCTCCGACCTCCGCGTGGCTCGCGCCGAAGGCCCTGCGCTCGGCCGCCACGAGCCGCAATTCCCGCGCGTGCGATCCGACGTCATGCAGGATGTCCCGGTATTCCTCGGGGAAATTCTCGATGAAGACAAGTTGTCCCAGGTCGTGCAGCAACCCGGCAAGAAAACAGGTCTCGACCTGCTTCTTGTCGCTTTCCTCGCACCGCGCGATGCAGCGGGCAAGGCCCGCGACGCGTTGCGAATGGCGGCGCAGGCTTTCGAGCCCAAAATTCTTTTCCTGGCCCGGATCGAGCGACCGGAAAAGTTCGTGAAAGAGGACCATGGCCTTGATGTTCTCCACGCCCAGGATGCGCGCGGCCTCCACGGGACAAGCCACCTGGCGCGCCACGCCCAGAAAGGCCGAGTTGCACAACCGAAGCACCGTGGCCGAAAGGGCCGGATCCTGCGCGATGATGCGGCCCAGTTCGTCCAGGGAGGATGTCTCGCTCTTGAGCGCCCGCCGCATGCGCACGTAGACCTCGGGCAGCACCGGGAGCGAGCGCAGCCTCCCGGTGATTCGCGCCAGGGCGGGCTCGGTCAACACCCTGCGTAGCGCCGCAAGCCCGAGGGCGGTGCCCAGAAGATCGTCCACGGACACCGGTTTGAGCAGCACCTGATGCGCCACGCGCGCGTAGTCCAGAATCCGGGACGAATCATACTGCCCGGTCAAGATCAGTCGCGCGCACGCGGGCCAACGCTCGGCCACCTCGGCCAGGAAGCTCGTCCCGTCCCTGCCCGGCATGCGCAGGTCGCTGACCACAACCTCCGGCTCCCAGGATTCGAGCACCGCCACGGCCTCATCCACGCCCGAAGCGAACTTGGCCTCTATTTCCTGATTGCGAATCCGCAACTGACGGCGCAGCATGTCCAAAAGCGCCGTCTCGTCGTCAACGAAGAGCACCCTGGCGCTCATGGAATCTCCTTGTCGCCCACCGGTTCGGGCTCGCCCAAGGGCAGGCGAACGACGAACGTCGTTCCCTGGCCCGGCGTGGACTCGAAGCCGATCGTGCCCCTGTGCCGTTCGACGATGGCATGGGCGATGGCCAGTCCCTGTCCCGTGCCCATGCCCGGGGCCTTGGTGGTGAAGAAGGGATCGAATATCTTATCCTTGTGCTCGGGCGCGATGCCCTTGCCCGTATCGTTAATGGCGACCACCGCCTCGTCGCCTTCGCGCCGGGTCCGCACCGTGATGCGCCCCTGGCCACCTTCCTTTTTGACCTTCTCGGCGATGGCGTGGGCAGCGTTGACCACGATGTTCAAGAGCACCTGGTTGATGTCGCCGGGGCTGCACCAGACAAGCGGCAACTCGGCGTCGAGGTCGAAGGCGATCTCGGCCACGTGTTTCCACTCGTTGCGCGCGACCTCCACGGTGTTGCGCAGGGTCTTGTTCAGGTCCAGCGGTCGCCTGCCCTCGCCCCCCGGATGCGAGAAGCGCCGGATGGCCTGCACAATGGTCGCCACGCGCTCCACCCCTTCCCTGGTCTGCTCCAGGGCCTCGGGTGTCTCCTCGCGGTACAGGGCGAGTTCGGACCGGGCGCGGCGCACTGCCTCGGCCGCCGCCTCGTGCTGGCTGCATTCGCGCTCCAGGCTCGCGATCAGCGCTCCCACAACGCGATCGTACACGGCGAAGGCCGTTTCGAAAAATTCGACGTTGCCGCCCACGTACTGGATGGGCGTGTTGATCTCGTGGGCGATGCCCGCCGCCAACTGGCCGATGGATTCCAGCTTCTGCGACTGCATGAGCTGACGTTCCATATCCTTCTGACGGCTGATGTCGAAAAGCACCACGATGATCTTGAGTTCCCCCTGCATGGGGCCGGTCAAAAGGCTCAGAGAAACAGGCAGGACCGATCCGTCGGGTCTCGTCAGCCGCAAATCCTTTTGCACCGCGCCCTTGTCGATGAGATCGCGCATGGATATGCCCCCGCCCCTCGGGTCGAGGCATTGCAGCGACTCCAGGCTGTCGCCGATCAGCTCCTCTCGGTTCTGGCCGACGATATCGGCCGCCTTGCGGTTGCCCGAGATGATCTGCAGCGTCTCCGGATCGACAACCAGTATGCCCGCGCCGATGGCGTCCAGAATGCGTTGCAGCGTGCCCCGCCCCTCGCGCACCTCGCGTTCCTGGGCACGCAACAGCGTCACGTCCGCGACCTCGACGACCGCGCCGGAAAACTTCTCGCTCACGTCCTGCATGCGCGAGAGCGTAACCTGATAGGTGCGCAGCGCGCCGGCCACCATGCACTCCACCTCCGAGCGTCGCGACGCGGCCTCGGAAAGCAGGAAACCCGAGACATCCCCGGCCAGCCAGGGGGCCGCGTCGGCCAGGGGCATGCCGCTGCACCAGGAAGGGTCCGCGTTTCCGTACAATACTTCCTCGTGCACGATCTCGAAATATCTTTCCCCGGGTCGGCCCGTGTGGCGCAGGAGTCGCGCCGCCGCCAAATTGCAGGTCACGAGCACACCGTCCGTGTCCACGAGGAAGATCGGGGTCGAGGTGCTTTCGTACAGCGTCAGGAACTTGTTCTTCTCGTTGGTCAGGGCGAGGTTGACCTCTCGTAGCGTGCGCACCCGTTCGTCGAAATCCTCGTCCGCCCACTCCAGGCACAGGCCTATCTCCATGCGATCGAAAAGGCGGTCGAGCAGCCGCTCAAAGAGCGCGGCTTCGTTCTGGTCCGACGCGGTCTCGCGCGCGACTTGGCGGTATATCTGGCGGTAATACTTGAAAAGTCCCAAAAACATGCCCATGCCCACGCCGCGCCCCCTGTGGCGGCGGGCCTGCTCGATGCCGAAGGCCGCGACCGGATCGCTCGCGTAGTCGTCGCCCGGCGAAAGCTCCAGGGGCCGCGCTTCGCGTAAAGCCTCGCTCAGGATCGTCGTGGTCCGGCGAATGGACACGCGCCAGTCTTCGACCAGGGTGGAGGTGTGGCGCGTGTAGCCGCGTTCCCGGGCATATTCCAGGATCATGGCCAGGAGCCGGTCTTCCAGCATTTCCAGCAGGCCCGCCAGCCGCACCCTCGCCTCCGGGGCTGCGGAGTCGGCCAAATCGAGGCGCGTCGTGTCCATGGAATGCATGCCCTGCTCCTTGCCTGTGCGCGAACTGGCTGTGGACCCAGGATGTCAGGCCCGCCAAAGGCGGACCGTACTGGCAACCCGAAGCACGAAGATATTGCATGTTTTCTGCCCCGGATAATATCGACGCGGCGCACGCGAACAATTATATTCTTTAAGATGTGCAAACGTTACACATTTCCCACCATGGACATCAATCGTATGCCTGCCCGCCCCCTCCCTTTGGCGAGACCGAGAGACTACGCTCGATGGCCCCGCGCAGTTCGTCGAGGTTCACGGGCTTGGCCAGGTAGTCGTTCATGCCTTCGGCCAGAAAACGCTCGCGGTCGCCATGTCCTGCATAAGCGGTCAAGGCGATGATGGGCGTGACGGCCCCTCGGTCGGAGCCCTGACGGATGGCCTTGGCCGCGTCCACTCCGCTCATGACCGGCATCTGGATGTCCATGACCACGCAGTCGAAATCCCCCGCATTGAAGCGCGTCACAGCCTCCTGGCCATTGTCCGCCGTGTCCACGCGGAAACCCTGACGCTCGAGTCCAAGCCTCAGGGCGAGTTGATTGATGCGGTCGTCCTCCACGAGCAGCACGGAGGGCGGGCCTTCGCGCTCGCGCGGCTTCCCGTCGCCCGGCGCACGAGCGGCGGCCCCGCCTTCCTCGATCGCGGCCCTGTCCTCCTCGGCGCGCTCCAGATCCACCCTGAGCCAAACCCTGAGGCCCTTGCCCTCGCCGTCCTCGGCGTTCTCGATGCACACGCTGCCGGACAAAAGCTCCACCAGCCTGACCACGAGGCGAAGGCCGAGACCCGCGCCCTGAAAACGCCGGGCAAAGGACCGCTCGACCTGGGTGAAGGACTCGAAGACATCGGCCAGCCGTTCGTCCGGTATGCCTATCCCCGTGTCCGAAACCACGATGAGCAAGGGAACGCGATCCTTTCGCCGATCGGGCAGACGCGAAATGCGCATCGCAACTCGGCCCTCGTGCGTGAACTTGACCGCATTGCCCAGAAGATTGAGGCATATCTGACGGATGCGCATGCCGTCGCCGCGCAGGGCCGCAGGCACGTCCTCATCCACCGCGAGGTCGAAATCGAGACCCTTCTCGCGCGCCACGGGCGCGAACACGCCGCGCAATCCCTCGGCCATCTCGCGCGGGGAAAACGGTTCATCCGCCGGGGCGGCATGGCCAGACTCAAGGCGCGAGAGTTCCAGTATGTCGGCCAACAGGCGCGTCAGATTGCGGCAGGACTCCAGGGCCAAGACCGCGTATTCCCGCTGTTCGTCGTCGAGTTTGCCCCGCGAGAGAAGCTGGATCATGCCCATTGCGCCGTTGATGGGCGTGCGCAGTTCATGGCTCATGTTGGCCAGAAACTCGCTCTTGGCACGGTTGGCCTCCTCGGCCCGCTCCTTGGCCTGCCGAAGCTCGGCCTCGACCTCCTTTTCGTGCGTCACGTCCAGGAAAATGCCGCCCATGGCCCTGGGCTGCCCATCATCCCCGTTGATGGGGAACTTGATGGTTCTGAACACGTGGCTCCTGCCCCCGAACGAGAAGGACTCCTCTTCTTCCTGGGCCTCGCCCCGCTGCAACACCTCACGGTTGTTGGCCTCGAACGTGCCGCCGATTTCGGGACCGAAGACCTCGACGAGCTTGCACCCCTTGGCCGCTCCCTCAGGCATGCCCACGAAGCGCTCCCAGGCCCGACTCGCCAGGATCACCGTACCTTCCGCATCGACGATGCTCATGGGATGCGGCGAATGGCGCATGAAACCGGAAAGGAGCTTGTCCAACCGTGCAAGCTCGCGGTCCTTGCGCCTGGCCTCGGTCACGTCCACGACCATGGACGAGAACAAGCGCCTGCCCTCGATAATCACGGGGCTCGTGAAGACCATGACCTCTCGCGCCTCGCCCGAGGCGAGGTAGTGGACGAGATCGAAACTGTTGCGCGCCAGATGCCCGGCTTGGTTCATAATCTCGACCACTTTGTCCTGGGGCAGGCGGTTCAGCCGGGTCACGGACATGCCCGTGAACGCCTCGCGCTCGTAGCCGTAGAAGGTGGGCGCGCTGGCGTTGGCCATGACGATGGTCGCGGTTTCGGGATCGATGAGAAACTTGGGGAAGGCGTGCTGCTCGAACATGCCGTTGAAGATCGCCAGCTTGTCCTCGTAGGCCCGCTGAAAGCGCCGCAGCAGCACGTAGAACGCTGCCGCCGTGAAGAGCACGAACAACCAGCCCTTGAAGGTCTGTAGCGTGGTCAGGGTGCGGGTGTCCTGGACCATGGATTCGAGCAGCCTGTCCGAGAGCAGAATCCACAGGGCGAAGACCGCCACATAGGCGGCCACGATCCGCCATGGCCTGAGTTCGACGCGTTCGAGCGAACGCAGTATGCGCTTCATGCCGTGCCTCCGGCTCATGGACGCGAAACGCCCGATGATACAGGCCGAATTCGACGGGCGAGGATGGAAACGACGCCCCCTCGCCCTTATTATCGCCTATACACGAAAGACAGTCATTAGCGAATAAAAAGTTATCGCCTCCGGATAAAGCACGTCAGATGCGTTACTTGAGCCCCTGGCGCGCCTTAAACTCGACCCTACGCGCGTGCAGGATCGGCTCGGTGTAGCCGCTTGGCTGCTCGCGGCCCTTGAAAACCAGGTCCAGGGCCGCCTGGAAGGCCATGCTGGCCGAGAAGTCGCGGCTCATGGGCCGGTAGGCCGGGTCGTTCGCGTTCTGGCGGTCCACGGTCGCGGCCATGCGCTCGAAGTGCTCGCGCACCTCGTCTGGCCCGCACACGCCGTGATGCAGCCAGTTGGCGATGTGCTGGCTCGAAATGCGTAAGGTCGCCCTGTCCTCCATGAGCCCCACGTCGCTCAGGTCGGGCACTTTGGAGCAGCCCACTCCCTGCTCCACCCAGCGCACCACGTAGCCCAGGATAGACTGGGCGTTGGTGGCGATCTCCTCGGCGATTTCCTCGGCCGTGGGCCTGTCGGCCATGAGAGGCAGGGTCAAAAGGGCGGCCAGCGTGGCGCGCCGTTTGCCGCGCAGCGCGGCCTGCCGCGCGAAGACGTCCACC
Source organism: Alkalidesulfovibrio alkalitolerans DSM 16529 (assembly GCF_000422245.1). Taxonomy (NCBI): domain Bacteria; kingdom Pseudomonadati; phylum Thermodesulfobacteriota; class Desulfovibrionia; order Desulfovibrionales; family Desulfovibrionaceae; genus Alkalidesulfovibrio; species Alkalidesulfovibrio alkalitolerans. The sequence continues at coordinate 152,621 of NZ_ATHI01000003.1, read as the reverse complement.
TCGTGGTAATGCATGGCGTGCAGCGTGGCCGCCGTGGGCGAGGGCACCCAGGCGCAGTTGGCCCCGGCCGATGGGTGCACGGCCTTGGTCTGGACCATCTCGCGCATCATATCCGGCTTTGGCCACATACCCTTGCCGATCTGGGCGCGGCCGGAAAAGCCGCAGGCCAGGCCCACGTCCACGTTCCAGTCCTCGTAGGCCGCGATCCACGGCTCGCTCTTCATGGCGCCCTTGCGGACCACGGGCCCGGCCTCCATGCAGGTATGGATCTCGTCGCCCGTGCGATCCAAAAAGCCCGTGTTGATGAAGATGATCCGCTCCTTCGCCGCACGCACGCATTCCTTGAGATTCACCGTGGTGCGCCGCTCCTCGTCCATCACGCCGATCTTCAGCATGTGACGCGAAAGGCCGAGCGCGTCCTCCACTGCGTCGAACAGTTCGCAGGTGAAGGCCACTTCGTTTGGCCCATGCAGTTTGGGCTTGACGATGTAGAACGCACCGGCGCGTGAATTGCGGTGCTTGCCGTGCCCTCGCAGGTCGTGCAGTGCGGCCGCGGCCGCGACCAGCGTGTCGAGGATGCCCTCGGGGATGGGCTTATTGTCCGCGTCGCGCACGGCGTCGGTGGTCATGAGCAGCCCCACGGTGCGCACCAGGAGCAGGCTTCGGCCCGGCAGGGTCAGCCGCGCGCCTTGGGGCGCGACGTACTGCCTGTCGCCGACGAGGCTGCGGGAGACGGTCTTGCCCCCCTTCGCAAACTCGGCCGAGAGGTCGCCGCGCATGAGCCCCGTGAGATTCTTGTAGCACAGCGCCTTGTCCGGGCCATCCACGGCGGCCACGGAATCCTCCATGTCCAGGATGGCGGTCACGGCCGCTTCCAGCACCACGTCCTTCAGTCCGGCCGGGTGCTCGCGGCCGATGGGGTGCGAGCGGTCGATGGCGAGTTCGACGTGCAGCCCGTTGTTGACGAGCAGGACGGCCTTGGGCTCATCAGCTTCGCCCGCGTAGCCCGCGAACTGCGCGGGACGCGCAAGGCCCGTGTGGCGGCCGCTGCCAAGCACGGCCGAAAGAGTCTTGCCCTGGGCCGCATCGACCACGGCGTAGCGCACGACCTCGGAGTGGCTTCCCTCGCTCAAGGGCGCGGCGCGGTCGAGAAACGCGGAGGCATAGGCCATGACTTGCGCGCCGCGCGCAGGGTTGTAGCCCAGGCCCTTTTCGCTGCCCGGCTCCTCGGGGAGCACGTCCGTGCCGTAGAGCGCGTCGTACAGGCTGCCCCAGCGGGCGTTGGCCGCGTTCAGGGCGTAGCGGGCGTTGGTCACCGGGGCCACGAGCTGCGGCCCGGCGATGCTCGCGATCTCCGGGTCCACGCCCGAGGTCTCGATGGCGAAGTCTGGCCCCTCGGGCAGGAGGTAGCCGATCTCACGCAGGAAGGCCTCGTAGGCGGCGGGGTCGTGGGACGCGCCTGTCCGCTCGCGGTGCCAGGCGTCGATTTTGGCCTGCATCTCATCGCGCACGGCCAAAAGCTCCGCGTTGCGCGGTCCGAACCGGTCCACGAGCGCGGCCAGCGCGGCGAAAAAGCGCTCGGCCTCAATGCCGGTCCCAGGCAAAATGCCCAGGGCGATGGTATCGTACAGGATCTTCTCGACCGTCATCCCGCCGACCTGCACCATGTCCGCCATTGGCTTCTCCTTTTGCTGCGCGCCTGGGCGCGGTTGGTTTGCACCGTGATGGACCCGCAGCCTACACCGCAAGAGCGTCTTTTGACCACCCCTTGCGGGAGGAAATCGCCAGCGCTGAAAATCCCGCGTCCTCCCAGGAGCGACACGCCCGAAACACCGCGCGCCGAGCAACGAAAAGGGCCGCGAATCGCTCGCGGCCCTTTGCTCATGGTGCCCAGGGCGGGACTCGAACCCGCACGCCCGTTACCGGACTAGGGATTTTAAGTCCCTTGTGTCTGCCATTCCACCACCCGGGCAGGAGGCTTGTCCTACTCCGGCCGCGCGGCCCGCGTCAACGTGAGGCGATGCAGAAACGCCGTCCCGTGCGGAGCCTGAAGGCAGTCTGGCCCCATGCGGACGAGCCGCGCCTGAACGGGCAGACCGCCCCGGCAGAAACGGTGCCCTCGCTCGCTCCCAGTTATATTTTCGTTCCTCAACGCCATCTGGCTGTTGCGAAGCGCCCGATTACGCTGTAACAATGCGACAACACGGCATCCGGCTGCCGCGCGAGGGCGCGGTCGCTTCAAGGCTTCCGTGGAACGACGCGATCCGAAGGATTGCGCATCAAGGACGGCACGGCATCGCATGTCTCTGCTTGAAGGCAGCCTGACGCTTCGCGCGGCACCCAAGATCACCCCTGATGAATTCACCGCCTTTCGTGAATTCATCTATCAGATTTCGGGCATCGACATCCCCGAACGCCGCCAGTACCTCATCGAGAACCGGCTTGGGCCGCGCGTCAAGGAACTGCGTCTGCCGAGCTTTGGCGAATACCTGAAATACCTCAAATTCAGCCGCGAAAAGCAAGCCGAACTCGAACGCCTCTTCGAACTCATCACCACCAACGAGACCAGCTTCTTCCGCGACCAGCGTCAGCTCGACGTGGTCCGCGACAAACTGCTGGCCCCGCTCCTGGAGGCCCAGGAAAAGGCAGGGCGCAAAGAGCTGCGCATCTGGTCCGCGGGCTGCTCCTCCGGCGAGGAACCCTACACCCTGGCCATCATGCTGCACGAGCTCTTGCGCATGAAGATCCTCGGCTGGCGCATCGACATCATGGCCCACGACCTTTCCCCGGCCATGATCGCCAGGGCCAAGCTGGGCGTGTACGGCGACTACTCCTTCAAGACCACGCCGCCGGACATGGTCGAACGCTATTTCATTAAAAAACCCGAAGGGTTCGAAGTACATCCCAAGGTCAAAAAACTCGTTCGCTTCGGGACCATCAATCTCAACAGCCCTCCGGCCATCAAGGTCCTCCCAAAGTCGCACATCGTCTTCTGCCGCAACGTCATCATCTATTTCGACCAGGAGATGAAGAAGAAGGTGCTCGCGAGCTTCTACGACAACCTCGTTCCGGGCGGCCACCTGGTGCTCGGCCACTCCGAGACCATCCACGGCGTCTCGCGGGTCTTCACACCCGTCCACCATCCGGGCGGCATAGTCTATAGGCGCGAAGGATGACCGGGGGAGGACGAGCCACATGAGCGCGAACGCCGTCATCACCGTGTGCACCGAGCACCTCGTCCCAGGCATGGTGCTTGCGCGCGACGTCATGGGCGCGGACGAAAGCGTGCTGCGCCCGCGCGGCCACGCCCTGACCGAGGCCGACATCGAGCTTTTCGCCGAGATGCGGCTGCCTTCGGTTCATGTCGCCGGAAAGAGTGTCGCGGACATCGAGCAGTGGCTTTTGGCCACCACCCAGGAGCACGTGCGCCGCTTTTTCGTCTATGTGAATCCCGACAATCCCTATTTCGAGGAACTCTACCGCCTGTGCGTGCGGCGCGTGCTGACCCTGCGCAAGGCCGGAAAGCCCCTCGCCTGCGCCGAGGAGATGGCCGCGAGCAGCGTGGAGCACCTGGCCGACGTCTTCTTCCGCAGCGACCTGACCCTGGACAAGCTCGTGCTGCACGAAACCGAGCTGGCCTCCTTCCCGGACATCTACTTCCGCCTCAAGGAGATCCTCGACAATCCGCTGAGTTCGGCCAAGGACATCGCGGCCGTGGTCTCCACGGACGTGGCCCTGGCGGGCAAGCTGCTCAAGCTCGTCAACAGCCCGCTCTTCGGCCTGTCCGCGCGCATCGACACCATCGAACGGGCCGTCTCCCTGGTCGGAGCCAAGGAGCTGTCCACTCTGGCCCTGGGCATCACGGCCATCAGCTTCTTCAAGGACATCCCGCCTGAACTCGTGGACATGAAAACCTTCTGGCGACACTCCCTGAGCTGCGGCATCTTCGCCAAGCTCATCGCCACCAGGACCAAGCTCCCGGCCGAGCGACTGTTCATCGCGGGCCTCCTGCACGACGCTGGCCGCCTCGTGCTCTTCAAGGACCAGCCCTACGCCTCCACGCAGGCGCTGTTGTTCGCGCGCTCCAATTTCCTGCCCCTGATGGAAGCCGAGCAGGAGATTTTCGGCTTCGACCACGCGGCAGTGGGCGGCAGGCTGCTCGAAGCCTGGGCTTTCCCCCAAAGCCTCTCCGCGCTCGTGGCCGGGCACCATGCGCCCAAGGACGCGGCCGTTCCGGCCGCCGCGGCCGCAGTCCAGATGGCCGACATCCTGGCCAACGCGGCGGCCATAGGCACGGGCGGGCTGTTCGTGCTGCCGCCCATGGACGAGGCCGCGATGGCCGCCTCGGGCATTGCGCCGGGCGATCTGAAAAACATTCTCGCGGATCACGACGCCTTGATCGCCGAGTTGACGACCGCCCTGCTCTGATGCCGCCACGGCCATGAAATTCAGCTACAACGTCGAATTCATCAATCCCTTTCTGAACGCCGTGGTCAACGTGCTTTCGACCATGGCCCAGATCGAGCCGCGACCCGGCAAGCCTTACATCAACGTCAAGGGCGTGGCCACGGGCGACGTCACGGGCATCATCGGCATCTCCGGCTACAGCCGGGGCACCATCTCGCTGACGCTCTCCAAGGGCGCCATCCTGGCCATCGTCAACAACATGCTCGCGGAGACCTACACCGAGATCAACGAGGACATCGCCGACGGCGTGGGCGAACTGACGAACATGATCTCGGGCCAGGCGCGCGCCAAGCTTTCCGAACAAGGCATGAGCTTTCAGGCCTCCACACCCTCGGTGGTCGTCGGCGCGGGCCACAAGGTCACGCACCTCACGGGCTCACCCATTCTGGCCATTCCCTTCGAGACGGACCATGGCCCCTTCGTGGTCGAGGTTTGCCTCGCACGGCCGACTTCAGGCCGCGAGCCGCCGCAAAAACCGCCTCCGGCCACGGCCACCACACCCCCCGCGCCCCAGGACGACGCGCCTTCGAAGTCCCCGTAAACGAGGGGAAGTTGGACGCGCTTGCCCCGTTCCCCGTGATCGGGATATGGCGAACACATCATGTATCTCTTCCTGAAAGTTGCCCTGGCCTCGCTCAAGGCCCACAAGCTCCGCACCATTCTGGCCATGCTCGGCGTGTTCCTGGGCGCGCTGGCCCTGACCGGCGTGCAGCACGTCTCCATGGCCATGGTCCGCCAAGCCGAGATGGAGGTCGAGAAGTTCGGCCCCAACCTCCTCGTGGCCCAGGCCGGGCAGATCCGCTTCTCCCGTGGCGGCTCGATACGCCAGAATTTCGCGGCCAAGACCTTCACCCCGGCCGACGCCCGGGCTCTGACCTCGCAACTGCCCAACATCGTGGCCCACGCGCCCTTCATAAGCGCCCAGATGCCCGTGCGCGCAGGCTCGCGCACCGTGCCAAGCCGCCTGACCGCCACCTGGCCGAGCTTTCAGCAGGTGCGTGCCTTTTACCCGGCCGTGGGCCGCTTCTTTACCTGGGAGGAGGAGGAAAACCGCGACATGGTCGTGGTCCTGGGCCAAAAGATCGCCCAACGTCTCTTCGACAGGCCAGAGGACGCCGTGGGCAATCAGGTCTTCTTCTACCGCGCGGCCTTCCGCGTCGTGGGCGTCATGGAGGAGAAGGGACGCGACCTGGCGGGCGACGACCAGGACGAGATGGTCCTCATGCCGCTTTCCACCTACATGCGAAGGGCCGCGAACCAGGACTGGATCAGCGGCGTCTACATGCAACTCGCCTCGGGCACGGACGGTGAAAAGCTCAAGGACATGGCCGCGCGCATCCTGCGCGAGCGTCACAACATTCCTCCGGGCGGGCGCGACGATTTCGCAGTCATCACGGCCAAGGAGACAATCAAGCTGCAAAAGCAGGCCCTGGATCTCGTCTTCACCCTGGGCGTGATCTCCTCCTCCATCTCTTTCGCCGTGGGCGGGCTCGGCATCCTCTCCATCATGGTCCTCCTGGTGCGCGCGCGAAGACTTGAGATCGGCGTGCGCCGGGCGCTCGGCGCCAAACGTCGAGACATCGTGCGCCAGTTCCTCGTCGAGTCGGCGCTCATGAGCGCCGCGGGCGGAACGGCCGGGGTCGCGGCTTCGCTGCTGCTCACGGGCGGGCTGGCTGTGGCGGGCGTCTTTCCCTTCGTCCTGGATGCAGGCCTCGTGGCCGGAGCCCTGGCCGGATCGGCACTGGTGGGCGTGATCGCCGGGGCCTATCCCGCCGCGCAGGCAGCCGGGATAAACATCCTGACTGTTTTACGTGAACAATAGGACGCCTTTTCCCTTGGTTGCAGAGTTTTTGGGCTCGCAACCCATTTATTTCTTGAACGTTGTTTACAAGGTCGTCCCGCTCGGGTAGAGGGCAAAGCCATGAGAACCGCAGAACGAAAACGTCGAGAACAGGAACGCATGCGCAAGGCCATTCTGGACGCCTCCCTGGCTCTTTTCGCCAAGGGCGGCATCCGGGCCGTGTCCATGCGCAACATCGCCGAACGCATCGCCTACAGTCCAGGCACGATTTACCGCTACTTCGAGGGCAAGGGATCGATCCTGCAGGAGTTGCGCGTCGGCGCCTTCGCCATCTTCTACGACCGAGTCATCGACCAATCGCATCTCGAAGACCCCCTGGAGCAACTCCAGGCCACGGCCAAGGCCTACATCAATTTCGCCCTGGAGCGGCCGGAATACTATGAGCTGATGTTCAACACGCCCGAGGTGCCCGCCACCCAGGATCCGGACGGGTCCATGCCGCCCATGCGCTCGTACCTGACCTTCAGGTCCAACGTGGCCGCATGCCTCGCTGCCGGGCACTTCCCGAAGACGGATCCCGACCAGGCGGCCGTGGCCCTATGGGCCGCATTGCACGGGCTCTCGGGGCTTCTTCTCGCGGGCATGCTGCGCATGGCTCCCGAAGAGGAACGCCTGACCCTGGCCCTGAACGCCATGGATTTTGCCCTACGCCGGAACTGAACATGAGAGCAGCGCGTCCGCTCGCCTTCGGGGCCGTACTCCTCGCCCTCGCCGCGACGCTCCTCCTGTGTGTCGAGATCGCCCCGGCCCTGGCCCAGCGCCCGGACCTGCCAGTCTGGGTCACAGGCGAAACCTTCACGGCCAGGCCCGCGCCGCGCGCGACCGTGCTCACCGGCTACACCCGGCCGCGCTTCGTCATGGATCTGGTCTCCGAAGAGGAGGGCCGCTGCCTGAGGGTCGTCGCCGACGTGGGCGACGCCCTGGGCAAGGACGGCCTGTACGCGACTCTGGACACGACTTTCATCGACCTCGACCTGAAACGCAACGGGGCCGAACAGGAGCGCCTCAAGGCCGACATCGCCTTCTCGGCCAAGGAAGTGGAGCGCTACCGCGCCCTGGTGGAGCGCGACCTCTCCGATCAATCCACCCTTGACCGCCTGAGCAGCGCCCTGGCCCGGCAAAACGCCGAATTGGCCGCTCTGCGCGTGGAGGAGGCGCGCCTGAAGGAACGCCGAACCCGCTTTTTCATCCGTGGCAAACCCGGCTGGCGCATCATCGAGCGCGCGGTGCAGCCCGGCGAATGGGTGCGCTCCGGCGCCTCCCTCGGCCGCGCCGGAGACTTCTCGAGCCTGCTCGTGCCCCTGGCCCTCTCGCCCGAGGAATTCACGGCCCTAAACGGCCACGATTCGGTCACGCTGCGCTTTCCCGACATGGCGGCCCAGCCCGCGGTCGCGGCGCGCGTGGAGCGCGTCTCGCCCGATTTCGACCCTGAAACACGCAAGACCAACGTGGACCTGCTGGTCACGGAGGGGCTGCCCGAAATGCGCGGCGGACTGCGCGCCGAACTGACCCTGGAGATTCCCGATCCCTCGGGCGCGGTGCTCGTTCCCACGGCCAGCGTGCTCGAACGCTACGAGGAGCACTGGCTGGTCCGCACATCGGGAGAACTCGTCAAAGTCTTCATCCTCGGCCCGGGGCCGGACAACACCTCCCGCGTGCGCGGCGAGGGCGTTCGTCCGGGCGACGTGTTCCTGGTCGAGCCGGTCTTCTAGGACGGTCCCATGCAACGCCTCTTCACGGCGCTCCTCGACCAGCGGGTTCTCGTCAACCTGCTCTTCATCCTGTGCATGGTGGTGGGCGTCTTCGCCCTCATGTCCCTGCCCGTGGAGCGCTATCCAAACGTCCAGATGGGCAAGGTGATGATCACCACCATCCTGCCCGGGGCCTCGCCCCAGGACGTGGAGGCGCTGGTCACGCGCAAGATCGAGGACGCCCTGGACGATCTGCCGTCCGTGGAATTCATTCAGGCCACTTCCTACCGCCAGCGGTCGAGCGTGGTCGTCAAGTTCATCGATGACACCGACTATGAGCAACTCTACACCGAACTGCGCCTCAAGGTGCTCTCGCGGCTGAACGAACTGCCCCAGGGTATAGACCCGCCTTCCTTCACCAAGATCGACGTCAGCGAGTGGCTGCCCGTGGTCGTGGTCAACCTCGTGGGCGACAGGACGAACCGGGCGCTGTCGCTCATGGCTGACGAGATGAAGCTCGAACTGCGGCGCATCGAGGGAGTACTGGAGGTCGAGATCCAGGGCGAGCACAAGCGTGAACTGCACGTGGAGCTCGACCCGAGGCGCATGGCGCTTGCCGGCGTGACCATCGACGACGTGGCCCGCGCCCTCGACGCAGCCAACCTCTCTGTGCCGGCCGGAGCTTTCGACAACGAATCGGGCGAGTTCATCATCCTCGTGGACGAGCGCTTCCGCTCGCCCGCCGACGCGGCCAGGGCCATCATCCGCCGCGACGGCGACGGCTCGTTCCTGACCGTGGGCCACGTGGCCCACGACATCCGTCCCGACTACCGCGAGCCTGCGGTCGTGTCCTCGCTCAACGGCCGCGATGCCGTGCAATTGAACATCAAGAAAAGCCCCGAAGGCAACGCTCTGGACATGGTTCCCGCCGTCGAACGCATCGTGGAGCGCTACCGGCCGATCCTGGCCAAGGAAGGCGTGGACATCGTGCTTTCGCGCGACCAGCGCGACCAGATCGGCGACGCGATATCCACGCTGGGCAGCAACCTGCTCGTGGGCATCGTGCTCGTCTTCGGCATCATCTACGTCTTCATGGGCTTTCGAAACGCCACCCTGGCCGTGGTCGGCATCCCCTTCTCCTTCCTGCTGACCATGGTCTTCATGTGGATCGGCGGCTACTCGCTGAACGAGATCACGCTGTTCTCCTTCGTCCTGGTCTCGGGCATCGTGGTGGACGACGCCATCGTGGTCCTGGAGAACATCTACCGTCACCTGCAGGAAGGAAAGACCATCCGCGAGGCCATCACCACGGGCGCGACCGAGGTGGCCCTGCCCGTGATCTCGGCCACGGCCACGACCATCGCGGCCTTCTTGCCCATGCTGCTCATGAGCGGCTCCACGGGCGAGTTCTTCGCCCAGATCCCGGTCGGCATCTCAACGGCGATCGCCGCCTCGCTCTTCGAATGTCTGGTGGTTCTCCCGCCGCACTTCATGGCCTGGCCCGGCCGCGCAAGCGCCGAGCACGAGGCGCGGCACGTGCACACGGCCCAGAACGAACGCGCCGTCATGCGCCTGATGCGTAAATGGGCCGAACAAGTGCTGCTCTTCACCATGCGCCGCCGCATGGCCGCGCTGTCCATCGTGGTCGCGGCCTTCCTCTTTTCCGTGGCCGTGCTCGGTGTCTCCGTCAGCGGCGTCATGCCGCTCATCCGCATCAAGTTCTTCCCCGAGGAATACTTCACCTATTTCGTGGACGTGCACGGCCCGGCCACGGCTTCGGTCAACCAGATGAACGAGCGGCTCAAGACCATCTCCGAAAAGATCATGCAGGGCGGTCCGGGTCAGGCCCGCTCGGCCACGGCCACGGCGGGCATGCTGGTCAACGAGGACTACGAGGCGGAATTCGGCTCGAACCTGGGTCATGTGGCCGTGGAATTGCCGCTCAAGCACGACTACGACTTCCCGGACAACCCCGCCGATTCGCCCGCCGTGCACCTGGAATACCTGCGCGGTCTGCTCGCGCCCCTGGGCGGCGAGGGCTGGCGGATCGTGGTCCGGCCCGAGCCCACGGGCCCGCCCACGGGCAAGGAGCTGAACGTGCGCGTGGTGGGGCCAAACCCCGCGAGCGTCGCTGCCCTGGCCGAGGAACTGAAGCGTTTCCTGCGCTCGCGCGAGGACATCTTCCCGCACCTGCGCGATTTCGGCGACGACCAGGGCAGACCCGCGCGCGTGGTGCGCTTCCGCCCCTTGCCCGAGCGCTGCGCCGAATACGGGCTGACCCCGCGCCAGGTCGCCGTCTTCGCGGCCACCATCCTCGACGGCCGCTTCGTGGGCGAGTTCAGGACCGCGGACGAGGACGTGGACATCCGTCTGAAGATCGCCTCGCGCTTCCTCGACCGGCCCGACCAAGCCCTGGAACAGGTCGTGGTGCAGCACCCAAGCGGTCCCGTGCGTCTGGGCGACGTGGCGCTCATGGAGACCTACACCGAGCCCTACAAGCTCACGCGCTACCAGAACAACCGCAGCATCTCCATCTCGGCCAACATGATCGAGGGCGCACCCACGTCCGTCCCGGCCATCGTCAAGACCGTGCGCGACCATTACGACAGCGTGAAACTCGCCTATCCCGGCGCGGAGCTGTCCTTCGCGGGCGAGTTCGAATCCACCCAGCGCTCCTACACCTCGCTCGCCTACGCCTTCCTGATAGCCATGCTCATCATCTACCTGATCCTGGCCACGCAGTTCCAGTCCTACACCCAGCCGCTGCTCATCATGAGCACCGTGGTCTTCTCCATCACCGGCGTGATCCTCGGCAAGTTCGTGACCCAGGGGCTGTTCACCGTGAACTCGTTCATCGCCGTGGTGGGCGTCTCAGGCGTGGCGGTCAACGGCGCCATCGTGCTCATCAGCTTCCTGAACACGCTGTACGCCCAGGGCTACTCGCGGCGGGAAGCCATCGTCGAGGGCATCCGCGTGCGGCTGCGCCCCATCCTCCTGACCACCCTGACCACGGCGCTGGGACTTTTGCCCATGGCCGTGGGCTTCCCATCCTACTCCGTGACCTGGGGCACCATGGCCTCCACCTTCGTCACGGGCCTCATCACGGCCACGCTCCTGACCCTGTTCATCGTGCCCATCCTCTGGGACATGCTGCTTTCCCTCGAAGATCGCATCGCCAGACGGGCGGGCCGCTGAAAATCCCGCGATGGCTGCGTTGCTTCGAGCCGGGCAAACCCTCGCGTATTGGCAATACGCGTCGGCCTTGCCCGGTTCTCGCGCCTTGCCCTCGCGTTTTTTGACGCCCCGCCTAATCGCACATGAGAATCCTTGCCAGCTATGCCAATTCGAGACATCGATCTCATACAAAATTGAAGGCATATTCCTACAAAAACGAAGGGTTCACGTTGGGAACGGCGGCCCCCTTTCGATGATTAGAGAAATTAATTCAATATAATACGTGCATGGAACGGTCCTTGTACTGGTGCTGGGCATCGCGTCCACACCAACAGCGAAGGGCAGCCATGCAACCCGTCATCTTCGAACAGCGCACCGACCAAATCAGGCGCACGGCCACGGGCGAGGACTTCGCCATCGCCTGCAACCGCGATTCCCTGGCCGGGGCCGTGTCGCAGCGCGCCTGCGTGTTCTGCGGCAGCCGCGTGGTGCTCTATCCCATCGCCGACGCCCTGCACCTGGTGCACGGTCCCATCGGCTGCGCGGCCTACACCTGGGACATCCGGGGGGCGCTGTCCTCCGGCCCGGAACTGCACCGTCTCTCCTTCTCCACGGACCTGCGCGAGAAGGACGTCATCTTCGGCGGCGAGAAAAAGCTCGAAGCCGCGCTGAACGAACTCATCGACCGCCACGAGCCCAAGGCCGCCTTCGTCTATTCCACCTGCATCGTGGGCATCATCGGCGACGACCTGCAGGCCGTGTGCAAGAAGGTCGCGGCCCAAAAAGGCATCCCCGTCATCCCGGTCATGTCCGAGGGCTTCAAGGGCAACAAGCGCGCGGGCTACGAGGCCGCCTGCCAGGCCATGATGCGCCTCGTGGGCACGGGCGACGTCTCGGGCATTCCGCCCATGTCCATCAACATCCTGGGCGACTTCAATCTCGCGGGCGAGATTTGGATCATCAAGGAGTACTACGAGCGCATGGGCGTGCGGGTGGTGGCCACCATCACCGGCGACGGCCGGGTGGACGACCTGCGGCGCGCCCATGGCGCGGCCCTGAACGTGGTGCAGTGTTCCGGCGCGACCATGGACCTGGCCAGGATGATGCAAAGCGAGCACGGCACGCCCTTCCTGCGCGCCTCCTACTTCGGCATCGAGGACATGTCCAAGGCGCTGTACGACGTGGCCCGCTTCTTCAAGGACCAGGACCCCGGCATGATGGAGCGCACGGCCGCCCTGGTGCAGGAGGAACTGGCCGTGCTCCTGCCCGAACTGAAAAAGATCCGCGCCGATCTCGAAGGCAGGACCGCCGCCATCTACGTGGGCGGAGCCTTCAAGGCCTTCTCCCTGGTCAAGAGCTTCCGCCACCTGGGCATGCGCGTGGCCGTGGTCGGTTCGCAAACCGGCACCGAGGAGGACTACAAGGAACTCGCGGCCATCACCGACGAGGGCACGATCATCGTGGACGACTCCAACCCCTTGGAATTGTCGCAGTTCATCAAGGAGATGGACGTGGACATCTTCGTGGGCGGGGTCAAGGAACGGCCCATCGCCTACAAGCTCGGCGTGGGCTTTTGCGACCACAACCACGAACGCAAGGAGGCCCTGGAAGGCTTTGCGGGCATGCTCAACTTCGCCCGCGAAGTGCACCGCACAGTCACGAGCCCGGTCTGGCGCTTCACCCCGCGCCGCAGGGGCTCGGTGGCCCGGACCATGCGCAAGGAGGCCGTGTCGTGAGCGTGCCGACCGTGAAAAAAACCCTGGATTCCTTCGTCTCGACCACCAACGCCTGCAAGATGTGCAAGCCCCTGGGCGCGGCCCTGGCCTTCATGGGCATCGAGGGCTGCGTGCCCTTCCTGCACGGCTCGCAGGGCTGCGCCACCTACATGCGGCGCTACGTTATCAGCCATTTCCGCGAGCCCGTGGACATCGCCTCCTCGGCCCTGGGCGAGAAGAGCGCCATCCACGGCGGCGGTCCGAACCTGAAGCTCGGTCTTCTGAACGTCATGAAGAAGTACGGGGCCGGGGTCATCGGCGTGGCCAGCACCTGCCTCACCGAGACCATCGGCGACGACGTCTCCATGCTCGTCAAAGAGTTCCGCAAGGAGTTCGCCGACCTGCCCCTGCCCGAGGTCGTGCACGTGGCCACGCCCTCCTACGGCGGCACCCAGGCCGAGGGATTCCAGGCCGCGCTGCGCGCCGTGGCGGACCAGCTCGCCGAGGACCGCAGGACCTCGCCCCAGATAAACGTCCTGCCCGGCTTCGTCTCCTGCGAGGACATCCGCCACCTGAAGGACGTCTTCGAGCATTTCGGCCTCGACGCGGCCATCCTGCCCGACTATTCCGAGCGCCTCGACGCCCCGGCCCAGGCCGACTACGTGAAGATCTCCGAGGGCGGCCTGCCCGTCTCGCGCATCAAGGCCATGGGCGGCGCGCGGGCGAGCATCGAGTTCGGCCGCACCCTCGATCCGGCCAAAACCGCCGGAGGCCTTCTGGCCGAGCGTTTCGGCGTGCCGCTTTATTCCCTTGGCATGCCCGTCGGCCTGCGCGAGACCGACGCCTTCTTCGCGGTCCTCGAAGAACTGAGCGGCCGCGCCGCGCCGCGCCGCCACGAGCTTGCCCGGGGTCGCCTCGTGGACGCCTACGTGGATGGCCACAAGTACCTCTCCGGCAAGACCGCCGTGATCTACGGCGAGGAGGACATGGCCGTGGGCCTGGCCTCGTTCCTGGCCGAGATCGGCGTGCGGCCGTTGCTCGTGGCCTCGGGCGGCGAATCCGGCCGTCTGACCAGGGCCGTGTCCGAAGTCACGGCCGACATCCTGCGCGAGCCGCCCGAGGTGCGCCAGGGCGTGGACTTCTACGAGATCGCGGCCCGCGCGCGCGAGCTCTCGCCCGATCTCGTCATCGGCAATTCCAAGGGCTACCGCGTCCTGGCGCGCGACCTGAACGTGCCGCTGATCCGCGTGGGCTTCCCCATCCACGACCGCTTCGGCGCGCAGCGCGTGCAGCATCTAGGCTACGCGGGCGCGCAGGTCCTCTTCGACCGCATCGTCAACGCCGTCATCGACAGGAAGCAGACCGACTCCGACATCGGATACGGCTACATCTAAGGAGCGCCCATGAACGCGATCACCGCGACCCCCGACGCAAGCCGCCACCCCTGCTTCAACCCCAAGGTCAAGGGCGAGTGCGGCCGCGTGCACCTGCCCGTGGCCCCGGCCTGCAACATCCAGTGCGGCTACTGTAATCGCAAGTACGACTGTGTGAACGAATCGCGGCCCGGCGTGACCTCCTCCATCCTCACGCCCGCCCAGGCCCTGGCCTACATGGACAAGGTGCTGGCACGCGAGCCGCGCATCACCGTGGCGGGCATCGCCGGGCCGGGCGATCCCTTCGCCAACGCCGAGGCCACCCTTGAAACCATGCGCCTGATCCGCGCCAAACATCCGCACATGCTCTTTTGCGTCTCCTCGAACGGCCTTGGCGTGCCCGAGCACCTCGACGCCATCGCACAGGCCGGGATCACGCACATGACCATCACGGTCAACGCCGTGGACCCCGAGATCGGCCAGCATTTCTACCGCTGGGCGCGCGACGGAAAGGTCACCTACCAGGGCCGCGCGGCCGCCGAACTGCTCATCGCCCGCCAACTGGAGTCCATCAAAGGGCTCAAGGAGCGCGGCATCTTGGTCAAGGTCAACACCATCCTCACGCCCGGCCTGAACGACGGCCACATCGAGGAGATCGCCCAGACCATGGCCGCGCTCGGCGTGGACCTTTTGAACATCATGGCATTGATCCCCAACGCGGGCACGCCCTTCGAGACGCAGCGCGCGCCCACCAAGGCCGAACTCGACGCCGCGCGCGAGGCCGCCGGCCGCCATCTGCCCCAGATGCTGCACTGCAAGCGCTGCCGCGCCGACGCCGTGGGACTTTTGGGCAACGATCTCTCGGGCGAGATGGCGGGCTGCTTGTCCGCCTGCGCCGCAATCAAGGAGGCGGTCATGGACGTATCGCGCCCGCACGTGGCCGTGGCCACCATGGAAGGCATGCTGGTCAACGAGCACCTGGGCGAGGCCCTGCGCTTTCAGGTCTGGACGAAGAAGGACGACGGCGGCTTCGCCCTGGTGGACGAACGGCCCGCGCCAGCTCCGGGCGGAGGCCCGGATCGCTGGTACAAGCTGGCCGCGCTTTTGGTGGACTGTCGCGCGGTGCTCGTCTCGGGCATCGGCGACACGCCGCGCACGGTGCTGGAAGAGGAAGGCATCGTGCCCGTGGAGATGGAAGGCTTCATCGACGAGGGACTCGCGGCCGTTTACGGCGGCGGCGATCTCACGGGCCTGCGCTCGCGCCGCAAGGGCGCGGCCTGTTCCGTAGGCTGCAAAGGCGGCGGCGACGGCTGCTAGCAGGCCGTCCCAGAAGCACCATCTGCGGCGTTGCTGCTAGAGGAGGCGCTGCCTCCTCCAGACCACCACCGCCAGGGGGCTGAGCCCCCTGGACCCCGCGATTCGCTTCGAAACCATCGCTGGCAGGACCTACGCCGGTGCGGCGGCGGTACGGCGGCGGTGAAACGCCCCTGACCCGGAGTGCCTGGAAGCCGTCGCAGACGGCTTCCAGAACTGCCGGGGGTCCGGGGGGATCATCCCCCCCGGCGGGACGCGGGGCAGAGCCCCGCACGCAGTGATCGCGGGATTTTCAGCGACCCGCTACATGTCGAAGTGGCGGGAAATAAGCGCAGCATCGTCGGGGTGGGCTGAAACGCCCAGTTCCCGCGCCTCGCCGTGGCAGGCGAAGCCCTTGGGGCCGAGCGTCACGAAGCCCGCCGAGCGCACGGTGGAATACGGGATCTGCTCACGCAGTTCGTCGAAGGCAATGCGTTCCGGGAAGATGAGGGGCACGGCCTTGCCGCCGAAGTCTTCGAAGAGGATGTACTTCATGCATGCCTCCGGTGTCGGTGCGCCGTCGGTTCGTTGCGGACCCAGGGCCGCCGCGCGCGCGTCCATCAGCCCTTTCTCGCCGCGACAATGGCCTTGGCCGGGATAAGGCCCGTAGCCGCGGCAGAGACGATGTTGCCCGCCACGCCCGGCCCGTCACCGGCAACATACATGCCCTGCACGGTCGTGCGCAAGTCCATGTCGGTCTCCAACTGGGTGGCGAAGAACTTGATCTCCGGCGCGTAGAGCAGGGTTTCGTCGTTGGCCACGCCGGGCATGACCGCGTCGAGCTTGAAGAGGCCTTCCATGAGGTTGGTCACGATGCGCTCGGGCAGGGCCATGGCGATGTCGCCGCAGGTCACGTCGGTCAAGGTCGGCTGAATGTAGCCCTTGCGCACCCGATTCCAGGTGGAGCGGCGGCCGCGCTTGAGGTCGCCGAAGCGTTGCAGGATGGGCTTGCCGCCGCCGATGATGGTGGCCAGGCGGCCGATGGACTCGCCGTAGGCCTGATTGTCGGTCACGGGCTCGGTGAGGATGGCCTTGGAGAGAAAGGCGAAGTTGGTGTTCTCGGACTTCTTGTGCATGTAGGCGTGGCCGTTCACGCAGACGAAGTCCTGGTAGTTCTCCATGGCCACGTAGCCGCCCCGGTTGGTGCAGAAGGTGCGGGTCTGGTCGTCGTACTTCTGGGTCTGCACGAAGAAGGTGGGGTCGTAGATGATGTCTGTGATGTCGCTGGCGATGTCGTTGTGGATCTCCACACGCACGCCGACCTCGATGCCGCGCTGCGAAAGCCCGAGGCCGAGCCGCCTGGCCACGCCGCTGACCCATTCCGCGCCGACGCGGCCGGGCGCGAGGATGACGTTGTCGCAAGAGAGATCCCCGGCCGTGGTGCTCACGCCCGTGATGCGGTTCGACGCGACGATGACGTCCTTGACCTCGACGCCGGTGAGGAAGGTCACGCCCTTGCGTACGAGATGATCGTGCATCCCCTGGATGTGCCCAGGCAAGTTGTCCGAGCCCAGGTGCTTCTGCTTGATGAGCAAAAGCTCCATGCCCGCCTTGCGCGCGGCCTGGCGGATGCGCTTGGCAGCCTCCATGTCCGTGGGGTAGACCGGGCCGTCCATGCCGAAGCGGTTGAAGATGGTCTCGGTCTCGTCGATGAGGGCCTTGGCCTCGTCCACGCTCATGAACTGGGTCAGGTCGGTCTTGCCCAGGATGTGGATGAAGTTGAGCTTGCCGTCGGAGAAGAGGCCCGCGCCGCCCACGCCCGCCAGGATGTGGCAGGGCTTGCACTTGATGCAGTCCTTGTAGGTCTGCTGGGCGATGGGGCAGCGGCGCTTGTCCGGTCCCTTGCCCTTGTCGATGAGCAGGACCTTGGCGTCCGAGTGTTCGGCAAGGTGGTAGGCGGCGAAGAGCCCGGCGGGGCCGCCGCCGACGATGATGACGTCGTGGTGTTTTTTCACGGTGCGCGACGTAGGCACGGCGTACCTCCTCTGCTGGCCGTGGACTTTGAAAATCCTTTGGCCAAAATTTCAGCTTAATCAGAACATGCGCGGAAGGGCAAGCAGGAAAATACGCGTGTTCGCACGAAAAGCGCAAGGAGAGCCCAGAAGCCCGACAGGCAGACTGGTCATAGTCTCTCCCACAAGCCGCTTAAAAAGCCCCAGATGCAAGACGCAAGGAAAATTCAGGCCCGCCGCGTATCACAAGCATACGCGAGGGACTGAATTTTCCGCAGTAACGCCGCAGATGGGCCTTTTTAAGGGCTGTCAGGCCTGGGGTTTTCGGAATTCGTCCGCCTGGGCCGCGAGCATGCCCGCAAGCATCAGGCCGCAGCCGAAGAGGCCGCGCGCGGGAATCAGCTCGCCCAGGAGCGCCCATCCGGCCAGGGCCGCGAACACGCCTTCCAGGCTCAGGATGATGGCCGCGTGGGCGGGCTTGGCGTCGCGCTGGGCCACCACTTGCAGCGTGTAGGCCACGCCCACGGACATCAGGCCGCCGTAGAGGATGGGGATGCCCGCGTCGAGGATGCCGCCGATCTCGGGCGTCTCCATGGCGAAGGCGGCCACGAGGCTTAGGGCCGCGCAGACCGCGTATTGGGCACAGGCGAAACGCATGGCGTTCAGACGCGGGGCCACCGCTCCGACCACGAGCACGTGCCCCGCCCAGAAGAAGGCGCTGACGAGCACCAGCACGTCGCCCCAGTCCATGTTCATGTCGCCGTCCACGGAGAGCAGATAGAGGCCGACGACGGCCATGATCGCGCCAAACCAGGACCACACGCCCGGCCGCTGGCGGAAGAACAGGCCCAGGAGCGGCACCAGGATGACGTAAAGCCCCGTGATGAAGCCGCCCTTGCCCGCCGTGGTGTAGACCATGCCCCATTGCTGGAAGCTCGAACCGAGGAAGAGCACCAGACCGGCGGCCAGGGCCGCCCACAGGGCCTTGTCCGGGGCCATGGGTCGCTCGGCCACGCCCGCGCTCTTCATGGCGAAGGGCAGCAGCGCCAGCGCGCCGAGCGCGAAGCGCACGCCGTTGAAGGTCATGGGGCCCACGTGGTCCATGCCCACGCGCTGGGCCACGAAGGCCGCGCCCCAGATGGCCGCGGTGAGCATCAGAAGACCGTCCGCCCGAAGGACGCGGGAAACGCTTGCCATCAGTCTCCGCCTTTTGCCGCGAGGGGGAATCGAGAGCTAACCCTGGGCGTAGATTTCGTCGAGGATGACCTTGGCTCCGGCCGCGAGCAGCCGCCTGGCCAGGGTTTCGCCCAGGCTCCAGGCCTGATCGGCCGGGCCGGATATCTCGTCGCGCACCACACGCACGCCATGCACGTCGGCCACGAGGCCTTCGAGGCGCACACGGCCGCCGTCGAGCACCGCATGGCCCGCGATGGGCACTTGGCAGCCGCCCTGCAACGCGGTCAGGAAGCCGCGCTCGGCCATGACGCAGGTGCGCGAGGCCGGATCGTTCAGGAAGGCGAGCATTTCCGCCGTCTTGCGGTCGGACTCACGGTATTCGATGCCCAGCGCCCCCTGGGCCACGGCAGGCAGGAAGTCCGGCGGACCGAGCACCTCCATCTTCGGCGCGCTCACGCCCAGCCGCGAGAGTCCGGCCGTGGCCAGGACGATGGCGTCGTACTGCCCGTCGAGGAGCTTTTTCATGCGCGTGTCCAGGTTGCCGCGCAACGTCTCAATGTTCAGGTCTGGCCGCTTCATGAGCAACTGGGCCTGACGCCTGAGGCTGGCCGTGCCGACCTTGGCGCCCTTGGGCAGTTCGGCGAGCCCATCGTACCTGACCGAGCACAAGGTGTCGGTGGGCCGCTCGCGCGGCGGGGTCACGCCGACCACGAGGCCCTCGGGAAGTTCCGTGGGCACGTCCTTCATGGAGTGCACGGCCAGGTCGGCGCGGCCGTCGAGCAGGGCGTCCTCGATCTCCTTCACGAACAGCCCCTTGCCGCCGATCTTGGCCAGGGGCACGTCCAGGATCTTGTCGCCCTGGGTCTTGATGACCAGCAATTCCACAGAGAGCCCGGCGTGCTCCCGCTCAAGCAGTCCCTTGACGTGGTTGGCCTGCCACAGGGCCAGCATGCTTCCCCGCGTGGCGATGACGAGCTTGTTCATTCCCGGTCCCTTTGTTGACGAATCCCGGCAGGCGACGGCCCGACCGGGAAGGAAGAACGACGGCGAGAAGATCTCGCGGCCGGGCTACTTGCAGGTGGCGCAGCTTCCGCCCGAACACCCGGCGCAGCCGGAGCCCCCGGACGACGGCATGGACGGGGCGAAATCGCCGCCAGCCCCGCCAGACTTGTGGCGGCAGCGGGACATGAGCTTTTTCGTGTCGGACGCGGCGCAGGCCGGGCAAGGGGGCCTTGCGTCACCGAAAACGAGTTCCTCGAACTCGCGGCCGCACTTCTCGCAGACGAATTCATATATGGGCATGGTTCAAACCTCCGCAGCGGGATCGAGATAAGGCGTCAGTTCGTGCACGGCCTCGAACAGGAAGTAGTCCACCAGGTCGCAGACCATGTGCCCCACGGTGATATGGATCTCCTGCACGAGGCAGGTGCGCTTGTGGGGCACCGCCAGCAGGCAGTCGCACATCTGGGCCATCTCGCCGCCGCCCTGGCCGGTCAGGCCGATGGTCACCATCTCCTTTTCGCGGGCGGCGCGCAACGCCAGGACGACGTTCTCGCTGTTCCCCGAGGTGGAGATGGCCACGAGCACATCGCCCTTGTGGCCCAGGGCCTGGACCTGCTTCTGAAAGACCTGCTCGAAGCCGTAGTCGTTCCCCACGGCGGTAAGGATGGAAGTGTCGGTGGTCAAGGCCAGCGCGGGCAGGGGCGGCCGCTCCAACTCGAAGCGGTTGACGAATTCGGCGGCCAGGTGCTGCGCGTCGGCCGCGCTGCCGCCGTTGCCGCAGAACAGAAGCTTGCCGCCGCGCGCGAGCGAGACGGCCATGAGGCGGGCCACGTCGACCACGGCCTGACCGTATTCGGCGAAAAACTTCTCGCGCAGGTCGCCCCCCTGGCGGGCGTGGCCGAGGACGCGGGAAAGGGCTTGGTCTGACATCCGGGGAACCTTTACTGAACGTCTATTGGATGGGCAGTGGTACACCATCGGCGCACGGCAGACAAGCGGCTCGGCCGGTCGGCCTTCCCCCGGGTGCGCGGGAGGGCCGACCGGCCGAATATCTCGGATCGAGGGCGTGGTCGGCGGCTCAGTCCGGATCGACGGGATCCCCGGCCTTGATGACGGACGCTTTCAGGCCGCTGCCCCGCGCTGCGAGCACCTCGTCCACGGCAGCAAGAAGCTGGTCGACCTGCACGGGCTTGACCAGATGCGCGTCCATGCCCGCCCCGAGCGAAGCCTCGCGATCGGCGTGCAGGGCGTGGGCCGAAAGGGCGATGATGGGCACGCTCGGATCACTACCGTCGGTGAGTCCCCCGCGCACCCTGCGGGCGATCTCCACACCGTCGAGATCGGGCAACTCGATGTCCATGAGCACGACATCGAAGGATTCGGCGCACAATGCCTTGAGAGCCTCCTTGCCGTTGGAGGCGGGCCGCACGACGTGCCCCCTGCGTTCGAGAAGGCGGCACAGGCCGACCCGCGCCAAGGCGTCGTCCTCGACGAAGAGAATGCGCAGCGGAAGAACGTTCCTTTCGCCACGCGCGGCGAAAACCGCCGGAACCTCGGCCGCCACGGCATACATTGGAGCCGACGACGCGCGCGGCCTCTCGCGGGCAACGCGCGCGGGGGCCGCCGCCGTTGGCAGACTCACGCGCACCGTGGTTCCCCGGCCCAGTTCGCTCTCGATCTCGATACTGCCGGACATGAGGTCCAAAAGGCGTTTGACTATGGACAGCCCGAGCCCGGTTCCGCGCAGCACGCGGCGCCGCGGTTGTTCGCCGCGCTCAAAAGGTTCGAAGACGATCTGCCTGACCTCGGGCGACATGCCCGGACCAGTGTCGGTCACGGAGAAAGCGAGCCGCAGGCCTTCTTGCGGAGACTCCTCGACCCACCCCTCGAACGATATCTCGCCTCGTTCGGTGTATTTGACCGCGTTGCCCAGGAGGTTGACGAATATCTGCTTCAGCCGCGCGGCATCGCCCATGAACTCCGCGTCGAGCGCGGGCGAGAGACGTTCCCTGACCGCAAGCCCCTTGACCTGGGCCTCGGGGACGACCAACGCCAGGGCCGCGCGCGCGGTTTCGGAAGGGACGAAGCGTTCGGAGCGCACGTTCAGGCGGTGCGCCTCGATGCGCGAAAGGTCGAGCACGTCGTCGAGCACTTGCAAGATGTCGCTCGACGCGCTCATGGCGGAGCGCAGATACTCGGCCCGCTCCTCCTCCCCGCTCTCCAGGGCCGCGAGTTGGAGCATGGCCAATAGGCCGCCCAGGGGGTTCCTGATCTCATGACTGATGGAAGCCACGAACTCGCTTTTGGCCCGGCTTGCCGCCTCGGCCTCCTCCTTGGCGCGCAAGAGGGCCTGCTCGGCGAACTTGCGCTCCGAGATATCCATGCCCCAGGTGTACACCGAGGTCACGCGGCCCCGCTCGTCGCGAGCCGGGATGAACTGCCCGTAGATCACGGGCCGAGAGCCGTTGGGAAATTCGTGCGCGAATTCGAAGATGGCCCGCTCGCCGTCCAGGCATTTGCGCCAGAAGGGTTCGGCCTTGGCGAACATCTCCGTCCCCATGATCTCGCGCGATTCCGCGCCGATGATCCCCTCAGGTGTTCCGCCGAAATACGTTGCGTAGTGCTTGTTGACAAACAGGTAGCGACCGGATGTGTCCAACTGGGCGACGAGAAGCGGCAGCGCGTCGAGTATGACGCGGGTCCGTCCCTCGGTTTCACGCAGGGAGCGGTGGGCGCGCTCGCGTTCCACGATTTCCGTGTTGAGCTTCGAAATGGTCTTGTCCAGGGCCTCGGTGCGCTCGCAGACGCGATGCTCCAGCACGTCGCGGGTCGTGCGCAGAGCGCGTTCGAGATGCAGGGGCTCGGTCACGTCCACAAGGCAGCCCATGGTCTTGACGGGTTCGGAGCCCTGGCCCGCGACCATCTCGGCCACGATAACCACGAGACGCGTCTCGCCGTCCGCGCGGCGCACGCGCAGAATCTCCGGGGCCACCGAGATGCCTTGCCCGATGTCCTCCTGGATGCGTCGGAAGCGCTCCCGGTCCTCGGGCAGGAAGAATTCGTCGATCCTGAATCCGTTCGCCCCGATCCGCTTGGCGGAGACGCCGAGCAAGCGGGCCAGTGATTCTGTCCAGCAGGAAAGCCCCTGTGCGTTTTCCGCCCAAGCCCCGACGATGGAGACATGCTTACGCCAATCGACGTCGGCGGCGCAGGCGCCCGTTTCGTCGCGCTGCTCGTCCCCGGAAAAAAACAGCAAGAGGTTCGCCGGTTCGGTGACCAGCGCCCGCGCCAAGGCGCAGATTGCCTTGAAGGACGGAGCCGCCGCCCCCCGCTCGAGCTTGTTCAGGTGCTCAAGCGAAAGCCCGGCTCGCTCCGCAAGCTGAGCCTGGGTGATGCCTTCGAGCTTGCGCAGGAAGCGTACGCGCTGACCGAAGGCCTTTACATCCCTATCCGAACCCACGAACGACAACCCCCTTGACCACAACCGGCCTTACGATTCCCCTCACGGGAAACATGATTTGCACAATCACGAAGAGAAGAACACGTAATGAGGTTACGTCCTGAATATTCGAGATGCGCCCAAGACCGCCTGGCAAAGGCGTTCTCGGTACGGCGCGGAGCTTTCTGGCCGCAACGTGATTTTCTGCCGCGTCGGCCGGACGGTCTCAAAACCCGAGGTATCCGGGCGGAACACGCAGCTTCCGCTTTCGCGGACCCACGACTCCATTTACGCAAACGCGAATTCCCTTTTTTGGCATTCCACCGCAACATGCTGAAATCATAGGACGCAGCAGAAAAGGTTTGCCTTGAAACCAGGATGCCTTTTCAGGTACACATCCAAGCGCGGCATTGTAACATTCCCCACGAGCCCTAGCTGGAGGTATTGATCATGCGCACGTCTCTCTCACGGCTCCTCATCCTTCTCGCGGTCCTCGGACTGGCCTTTGCGGCCGGTTGCGGAGGAGGCGGTGGCGAGAAGAAGGCCGAGGAGTTGAAAAGCATCAAACTCGGTTTCGTGATTCCCATCACCGGTGACATCCCCAAGGTCGGCGAATCGTCCCGCCAAGCCGCCGAGATGCTGCGCGAGGAAATCGCCGCCGCCGGTGGCGTCGAGGTCGGCGGCGTGAAGCTGCCCGTGGAATTCCTCTACGAGGACAACGAGTCCAAGGCCGAGTCCGCCGTGTCCGCGGCGCTCAAGCTCATCGAGCAAAACAAGGTGCTGGGCATCATCGGCCCCCAGGCCTCCAAGCAGGCCATTCCGGCCGGTGAAGTGGCCAACGCCAACAAGACGCCCATGATCTCCCCCTGGTCCACCAACCCGGCGACCACCCTGAACCGTCCCTACGTCTTCCGCGCCTGCTTCCTCGACCCGTTCCAGGGTCCGGTCGCGGCCAAGTTCGCCACCGAGGAATTCGGCGCCACCAAGGCGGCCGTGCTCTTCGACATCGCCTCGGACTACCCCAAGGGCCTGGCAGAATACTTCAAGAAGGCCTGGGAAGACATCCACGGCGCCGGTTCCGTGGTGGCCTTCGAGACCTTCACCACCAAGGACCAGGACTTCAGCGCCCAGTTGACCAAGATCGCCAACACCGGCGCCGACGTGCTCTTCGTGCCCCAATACTACTCCGAGGTCGCCCTCATCGTGCCCCAGGCGCGCCGGGCCGGCTTCGACAAGCCGATCCTGGGCTCCGACTCCTGGGGTTCGGCCGAACTGATGAGCCTTTGCGGCGACGCCTGCAGGGGCCTGTACTTCACCACCCACTACGCCGCGGCCGGCGCCACCGGCGCGACCAAGGACTTCATCGAGAAGTTCTCGGCCAAGTACGGCTACGTGCCCGACGACGTTGCCGCCCTGACCTGGGACGCCACCCGCATGATGCTCGAAGCCATCACGGCCACCGGCGGACTGAAGGGCTCCCTGCCCGAGATGCGCGAACAGATCCGCGCCTCCCTGGCCTCCATCGAGCAGTTCGACGGCATCACCGGCTCCATGCGTTTCGACGCCGAGGGAGATCCCATCAAATGCGCCGTCGTCGTGAAAATATCCGACGAAGGCGAATTCACCTTCTTCAAGTCGGTCTGCCCGTAGGCCGAGCCGTGGATCGTTCGGCCCCGAACGGTTGACGACGAACCGGAAGGCGGTTTAGACCGCCTTCCGGAACTTTTCATTCAGACAAGGCGGCCCCATGGAGATTTTTCTCAGCACGCTGGTCCAAAACGTCCTGAACGCGTTGCAGTGGGGGAGCTTCTACTCCCTGATCGCCCTTGGCTACTGTCTGGTCTACGGCGTTTTGCAGCTCATCAACTTTGCCCATGGCGACATTTTCATGGTCGGCGCCTACATCGCCTATTTCGTGGCGACGCTTTTCCTGGGCGTGCAGTTCGGCCTCATCCCGCCCGGCATGCCCGGATGGATGGTACTGGCCCTGGCCGTGCCGCTGACGATGATCCTCACGGCCATGGTCGGCGTAACGTTAGAACGGGTAGCCTACCGGCCGCTCCGGCGCAAGGGCGCGCACCGGCTCTACGTGGTCATCACCGCGCTGATGTGCGGCCTGATCCTTGAGCACGCCAACCTGGCCCTGCTCGGCGCCTCGCGCCGCAGATTTCCCCACCTGATCGAGGAGCGGCTGTGGGACTTCGGCTTCTTCTCGGTGACCAACCTGAAGGTCATGGTCATCCTGGCGGCCCTGCTCGTCTTCATCGGACTTCGCCTGATCGTCACCAGAACCAGAATCGGGATGGCCATGCGCGCCATCTCCTGGGACCGCTTCGCCATTCCGCTGATGGGCATCCCGGTCGATTCGGTAATCATCTTCACCTTCATCCTGGGCAGTTCCATCGCGGGCCTTGGCGGCCTGCTTTTCGCCATGTCCTACCCGGTGCTCGAACCCTATATGGGCGCGCTCATCGGCTGGAAAGCCTTCATTGCGGCCGTGGTCGGAGGCATCGGTTCCATCCGCGGCGCCTACGTGGGCGGCTTCCTGCTCGGATTCGTGGAGATCATGGTCGTGGCCATCTTCCCGTCCACCTTCCGCGACCTGATCAGCTTCACCATCCTGCTCATGATCCTGAGCTACAAGCCCACTGGCCTGTTCGGCATGGCCAGGACCACAAAGATCTGAGGCTGTCCCAATGATACAACGCCTAAGCGTCCCCCTCCTTCTCACGGCCTGCCTCGTGATCGCCATCGGCATGGTCCAGGGTGGAGTCCTCGACGGCTACGCCCAGATGGTCTTCATGTTCGTGGGCATCAACATCATCATGGCCACGAGCCTGAACCTGATCAACGGCAACATGGGCGAGTTCGCCTGTGGCCATGCGGGCTTCATGGCCGTGGGCGCCTACGTCTCCTCGGTCCTGACCGTGGCCTTCCTCACGGACAGCCGTTTCGGCCCGGCCATTCTGCCGGAATCCGCGGCCCTGTGGTTCTTCCCGGTCTCGCTCCTGGCGGGCGCGGCCGTGGCCGCCGTGGCCGGGCTGCTCGTCGCCTTCCCCTCGTTCAAGACGCGCGGCGACTATCTGGCCATCATCACCATCGCGGCCAGCTACATCATCAAGAGCGCCATCGAGAACATCGACGCCGTGGGCGGCGCGCGTGGCTTCATGGGCATGAGCCGGGTCGTCTCGGCCATGAACTCGACCATCGACCTGCCCTGGATGATCATTTGGACTTTCGGCTCGGCGGTCCTGTGCGTCTTCGTCATCCGCCGCTACGTCTCCTCGACCTACGGCAAAGGCGTCATGGCCATCTGCCAGGACGAGGTCGCGGCCAACATCATGAGCGTGAACACCAACCGGGTGAAACTCGTAACCTTCATGCTCTCCTCGGGCTTGGCGGGCCTGGCGGGCGGGCTCTTCGCCCACGCCATCGGCTACGTGAACCCCGGCAACTTCACCATCCTCAAGTCCACCGAGGCCATGGTCATGGTCTACCTGGGCGGCATGGGCTCGCTTTCGGGCGCGGTCATGGCGGCCATATTGATCACCTTCCTCATGGAGAGCCTGCGCTTCCTGATCCCGATGCTGGACACGGCCCTGCACGCCGTCTACCTGCTGCCCGACGGCTACGAACTGACCCAGGTCTGGAAGTGGGTCATCATCCCGCTGCTCCTGATCCTACTGATGATGTTCAGGCCCGAAGGCATCATGGGCAACAAGGAAATCTCGGACGTGTTCCCCAAACTCAAGAAATTCTACACGTTCAAATAGCGAGTCGCAGATGGCCCTTCTCGATGTCCAGAACCTGACCATGCGCTTCGGCGGCCTGACCGCCGTGAGCGACTTCTCCTGCCAGATGCAGGGCGGCGAGCTCATGGGGCTCATCGGCCCCAACGGCGCGGGTAAGACCACCGTCTTCAACATGGTTTCGGGCTTTTACACGCCGAGCGAAGGCGCGATCGTCTTCGACGGCACGCCCACGGCAGGCCTCAAGCCCTTCCAGGTGACCACCCTGGGCATCGCGCGTACCTTCCAGAACATCCGGCTATGGCACAACCTGTCCGTTCTGGACAACATCCGCATCGCCCAGCACTCGCGCATGGGTTACTCCGCCTGGGACAGTTTCCTGCGCACGAAGCGCTACATGGAGGCCGAGAAGCGCATCGACGCGACCGCCCTCGAGCTTCTGGAGGCCATGGACCTTCTGCGCTTCAAGGACGAATTGCCCAAGAACCTGCCCTACGGCCTGCAGCGCAAGGTCGAGATCGCCCGGGCCATGTCCACCAAGCCCAAGCTCCTGCTGCTGGACGAACCGGCCGCGGGCCTCAGCTCTTCGGACGTGCGCGGGCTCATCGAACTCGTCCGCTGGATTCACAAGAATTTCCCGATCACCATCTGGATGATCGAACACCAGATGACCGTGGTCATGAGCCTGTGCCAATGGATCAAGGTCATCGACTTCGGCCGGACCATCGCCGAAGGCACGCCCGAGGACATCCAGGCGAACCCGGTGGTCATCAAGGCCTATCTGGGCGACGACCAGATTTGACGATTTCGCGCTGCACGGCCTTCGACCGGGCCGCAAGCGCATCGACGCGCGTTCCGCGTCACCGCGCCCGGGCCATGGCCCTTCGGACGCAGGAAAGAAGGCCGGAGGCCGAGCTTGTTGACGAACTCTTTTTTCAGGCTGCTGAAAAAGCACCCAATGCAAGGCGCACAAGAAGCTCAAGATCGACGCGTAATTGAACTACGCGAGGATTTGAACTTGTCGCGGCAACGCAGCAGATGGGACTTTTGGGACGGCCTGGGCCGGAGGCTGAATGTATCTTGAAGTTCGCGACCTGGTGGTCAAATACGGCAACATCGAGGCATTGCACGGCATCAGCTTCGGCGTGGAGCGCGGCGAGATCGTGACTCTCATCGGCGCCAACGGCGCGGGCAAGACCACGACCCTGCACTCAATCATGCGCCTTCCGCCGCCCGAGGCCCCCAAGGTCGTTTCCGGCGACATCCTGCTGGACGGCAAGTCGCTGCTCAAGGTTCCGCCGCACGACGTGGTGGCCAAGCTGCACATGGCCCTGGCCCCCGAGGGCAGGCACATCTTCGGCAACCTCACGGTGGAGGAGAACCTGGAACTGGCCACCTATGCGCGGCCCAAGGGGTCGTCCGTCAAGGACGACTACGACCGCGTCTACGCCCTGTTCCCGCGCCTGGCCGAGCGCCGCAAACAGCGCAGCGAGCAGCTTTCGGGCGGCGAGCAGCAGATGCTGGCCGTGGGCCGGGCGCTCATGACCCGCTGCCAGTTCCTGCTCCTGGACGAGCCCTCCATGGGTCTGGCCCCGCTCCTGATGTACGACATGTTCCGGGCGCTCAAGCAGCTCAACGCCGAGGGCATGACCATCCTGCTCATCGAGCAGAACGCCAAGCTGGCCCTGACCTTCGCCCACCGGGGGTATCTGCTGGACACGGGCGAGATCGTGACCAGTGGGCCGTGCGCCGAACTGATGCACGACCCCGTGGTCAAGAAAGCCTATCTGGGCGGCTGAGGCGCGCGCCGCAAATCCCTGCTTGCCGGGTCCGGGGACATGCTGCTACGAAGCCCCCATGCCCCTTTCCGACACCACCTGCCTGACCCTGATCGGCATCGCCGGGGCGGGCAAATCCACCCTGGCCCCGATCCTCGCCCGCCGCCTGGGCTGGGAGTGGATCGACACCGACCGGCTCATCGAGGCCACGCACGGCGAGCGCCTGCAGGCCATCATGGACGCCGTTGGCGCGGCCGAATTCCTGCGCATCGAGGAAGAGGCCGTGGTCGGTTTCGCGGCCCAGCGCATGGTCGTCTCCACGGGCGGCAGCGTGGTCTATTCCGAGAAGGCCATGCAGCGCCTCAAGCTGCTCGGGCCCATCGTCTTTCTGGACGTCCGCCTCGACGTTTTCGAACGCCGCGTGGGCGCGGCAAAGGGCCGGGCCTTTGTCTGCACGGAGGGCAAACGGCCCGGCGACGTCTGGTCCGAACGCAGGCCTCTGTATCAGGCGCACGCCGACATTACCGTCTGCACGGACGCATCCGAGCCCGAAGAGTGCGCCGCCGAAATAATCCGACGCCTTTCGGAGCTCCCCCCGCGATGAGCCGCGCCACCGTCTTCCGCAAGCTCGAGGCGCTGTACCGCGATATGCAGACCGCCTACGACGAGGTCTCGGGGGCCATGGGCCACACCTGCGACGACTGCGCGCGCAACTGCTGCGTCTCATACTTCCAGCACCACACCTACGTTGAATGGGCCTTTTTCTGGACCGGGCTCAAGTCCCTGCCCCAGGCGGATCGCGAGGCCGTGGAATCCGCCGCGGCCACGGCCGTGTCGCAGGCCCGCGCCGCCCTGGCGCAAGGCCTGGAACCGCGCATCATGTGCCCGGTGAACGTGGATGGCCGCTGTTCCATGTACCGTCACCGCCTGATGATCTGCCGCCTGCACGGCGTGCCCAACGTGGTCCGTTCGCCGCGCGGAGGCGCGCAGACCTTTCCCGGCTGCTGGCTCTCGCAGGAGATCACGGCCAGGATCGGCGGCCAGATCCCGCACCTGGACCGCACGCCCTTCTACGTGCGTCTCGCGACCCTGGAACGCGAGTTCCTGGGCTCCAAGACCGGCAAGCTGCCCAAGGTGGACGCCACCCTGGCCGAACTGATCGTCGCGGGCGAGCCGCGTCCCTGACACGCATGGCCTTTTCCGCCGCACCCATCCTCCTGACCTGCCCCAAGGGTATGCCGCCGTTTCTGGCCCAGGAGGTCCGCGCCCTCGGTTTCGAGGCCGAGGAGATGACCGCGGGCGTCCTCGCGCACGGCGGTCTGACGGACTGCATGTATTTCAACCTGCACCTGCGCACGGCCCACAGAGTGCTTTACGAAGCGTGGCGCGGAACAGTCGCCGATCCGGACGCACTCTACGCGGCCGCGCACCGGCTGCCATGGGAGGAGTGGTTCGCGCCGGGCGCGCCCTTCACCATCTCCTCCAGCGTGCGCACCGAGA
Source organism: Alkalidesulfovibrio alkalitolerans DSM 16529 (assembly GCF_000422245.1). NCBI lineage: Bacteria > Pseudomonadati > Thermodesulfobacteriota > Desulfovibrionia > Desulfovibrionales > Desulfovibrionaceae > Alkalidesulfovibrio > Alkalidesulfovibrio alkalitolerans. The sequence goes on along the minus strand of NZ_ATHI01000003.1, from coordinate 122,391 downwards.
CCATCCGCGACGCCCGCTTCGCCAATCTGCGCCTGAAGGACGCCATCGCGGACCGCTTCCGCGCCCGCACGGGCTCTCGCCCCGACTCTGGCCGCGCCGCATCCGCCGCGTCCGTGTTCTTGCACTGGCAGGACGAGGCGGCCACGATCTATCTGGACACCACGGGCGAACCGCTGACGCGACGCGGCTACCGTCTTGCCCCGCACAAGGCCCCCATGCAGGAGACCCTGGCCGCGGCCTGCCTGATCGCGGCCGGGTACGACGGTGAGACGCCGCTCGTGAACCCCATGTGCGGCAGCGGCACCCTGGCCGTCGAGGCCGCGCTGATGGCCACGCGCACCGCGCCGGGACTGCTTCGCACCGGGTTCGCCTTTCGCCATCTCGCGGCCTTCGACGAGAAGGTCTGGCAGTCCATGCGCGCCGAGGCGCGCGCGGCCATGCGACCCGCGCCCGCGCCCATCTCGGCCACGGACATAGACCCGCGCGCCGTGATCGCGACGCGCGAAAACGCTCAGGACGCGGGCATGGACGCCTACGTAAGCGCCAGTGTTTGCGATTTTCGCGACACGCCGCTGCCTGCCGAGCCCGGGCTGATCGTCATGAATCCCGAGTACGGCCACCGCCTGGGCGGCGAGGACAAGCTCGCGGCCCTCTACCCGGCCATGGGCGACTGGCTGAAGCGCTCGGCCCAGGGCTGGCGGGCGGCAGTGTTCACGGGCAACCTGGAGTTGGCCAAGCACATCGGGCTTCGCCCCTCGCGCCGCATCCCCCTTTGGAACGCCAAGATCGAATGCCGCCTGCTGCTCTTCGATCTCTACGCGGGCAGCCGCAAGCCCGTGGGTTGAGGCGTCGCCTCGGCCCGAGATCCGGCTCCGAATTCATTCCTCGCTTCTTTCTCCACCCTCTTGACTGACGCCGCGAACGAGATAATTTTATCTTAAGGCCTTGTGCAACAGGCCTACATTTCAGACGTTTTCAGGAGGTTTGCCATGTTCAAGAATTGGCTTCCCGAGTTGCGTCGTCGTTCTTTGGAAACCAGCCGCCCCACGAGCATCGCCGATCTCATGGAGGAATTCTGGAAGGAGCCACTGAAGGCCTTCGACGATTTTCCCGCCTTCAGGGGCATGGGCTATCCGGCGGTGAACGTGGCCGAGGACGACAAGCGGGTCACGGTCACGGCCGAGCTGCCCGGCGTGGATCCCAAGGAGATCGAGGTCACGCTGGAGCGGGGCGTGCTGACCATCCGGGGCGAGAAGAAATTCGAGGACGAGGAGAAGAAGGACAACTACCACCGCATCGAGCGCAGCTACGGCTCCTTCAGCCGCTCGGTGTCCCTGCCCCGTCCGGTCAAGGAGGACGAGGTCAAGGCGTCCTACAAGGACGGCGTACTGACCATTGAGATGCCCCTGGCCGAGGAGGCCAAGGCCAGGAAGATCGCCATCCAGTCCTGATCCGGCAAGGCTGCGTAAAAGCGCCGGGGCCGACGTGTATTTCGCATACATGAGGGTCCGGCGCTTTCGCCGCAACGCCCCAGACGACGCCTTTTCAGCGCCTCGACGACAACTTCCACGCAGCAGGGCACTCAAAAGACGGCAGATGCAAGGCGCGAGAGTCGGTCAAGGCCGACGCGTATTTCAAATACGCGTCGGCCTTGACCGGCTCGAAGCAACGCCGCAGATGACGCCTTTTCAGCGCCCTGCCCCTATTCCTCGCGCGGTTCGGGCGCCTTACCCATGAAGGCCACCCTCGGGTCCGGGCAGGCCCACAGCGTCACGGCCAGGCCATTTTGCCCCGCAAGGTCGCGCGGCAGTTCGATCACGGCCCTGGCCGCTGCGTCCTCCCACCCCTTGGGCGGCTCGAAACGCAGTAAACGACCCTCGATGCGCGCGGGACAGACCACGCGGCGCTCGCCGTCGCGAAGCCCCACGCCGCAGCCGTGACCTTCGAGGGCCACGGAAAAGGCCAGACGGAACAGGGGATTTTTCACGTCCGGCCGCAGCACCTGGGTCGGGCGCGGGTGCTCCACGGGCGTCTTGTCCTCGCCGGGCCAGGGCAGGTGCGCATAGGCCGGGCCGTGCACGCCCTGGCCGTAAACGCCCGGCGGCACGTCCCGCTGCTCCCAGTCCTCGGGCGCGGGCCAGTCCAGGCCCGCCTTGAGGCTGATCACCGGGGCGTGGTCCCATTTCACGTCCGGCCTGAGCCTGAAGTCGTCCTTTTCGGGCTTCACGAACAGCGGGCCGCGACCGAAACTGCCCTGCCGCTCCTGCCCGGCCTCGCGCAGACGCACGTCGAGCGGCGAGGCGCACAGGTCGCAGTCGAAGACCACGGTGTCGGGCCAGATGCCGGGCAGCGGGAAATCATCGTCCGTGAGCGGCCGAGGCTCCTCGCCCGGCTCGACCGGGCGGTTGTCGATGGCGTTGCCCAGATGGCGCATGTGCACCACGTCGCCGCTCTTGATGTAGCTACCCCGGATGCGCCAGGAGTTGTTGAAGACGTGGAACGGCTCCATCTTCGCGCGCTCTTCTTCCGAAAGGCCCGAGAACTTGAAGACCCTGCCCCCGGAGTTGGGGTCGCCCGGCTCGCCGGGGCGATCGAGGCCGAAGCCCTTGTTGTCGAAGAAGAACCAGTGGCCGCCCTCCACGCCGTCCAGGCTGAACCAAGCGTGCGCGCCGCGGATGACGTTGCCGTGCACCCACCAGTTGCGGCCCCTGTTCTCCGGCTCCACCACGTTGTCGCGCACCCGTTCGAAGATGTTGTCCGCGACCTCCACGTTCTGGTTCGTGCCGGGCTTCTTGCCCTTCAGGCGCACGGCGTTGAAGACGTCGCGCACGATGCAGCCGCGCACCACCACGCCGCCCGCGATGTCGCGCGCGCCCACGAGACCTCCGTTGTAGTGCTTGTAAGCCCCGTACTTGACGTCGAACCAGGGCACGTTGCGCCAGATGCTGCTCGATGGGTCCTGCCGCCAGCGGACCTTCTCCACCAGGATGTGGCGGCAGTCCTCGCCACGCGCGAAGATCAGGTAGTTGGAGCCGCGCGCCGTGATGTCGCGGATGGTCACGTAGCGGCAGTTCTTGAGGTAGATGAAGCAGGGCCAGGATTCCGAGACGTCGAAGCCCGAAATCTCGATCCACTCGCAGTCCTCGAAGCGGAAAAAGGCGAAATCCTCGTCCGTGGGGTTCGTGCCCCAGGCGTCGCGCACCGTCATTCCCGGCCCCACCAGCCGGGTCTGCTTGCCGCCCTCGCCCATGATGCGCACGGGGTTGTCCGGCTGGCCGCGAAGACCCCGAAAGACGTAAGGCGCTGGCTTGCCGACCGTCGAGGACAGACCGGGCACGCCGACCATGGCCTGCTCGGCGGCCGTGCGGTAGGTGCCCGAGTGCAGCCGGATGAACCCGCCCGCGTAAATCGCGCCGTGTGACACGGCCTCGGCCGCGCGGGCCAGGGTCACGGTGCGCACGAACTCCTTGTCCTCCTTGACGTACCGGGGCTCGCCGCCCGGCGTGACGTGTATAGCTCCCTGGCGCAAGAACATCGCTTTCCTCCGGTGCAGGCTGCCGACTCGGGCCGCGCGTCACGTGACGGCGACGCTTCCCTTTTATCGGCAAGACGGATGAGGTCAACCGTTTTCGCCGCAAGTTCCCCGACACGTTCATGAAACCCGTGCACGTCAGGCCTTTTCCTGCTACATGCCACCTGATGGAGCGCATCGAACATCCGACCCCGGCGCGCAGGCGCGTTCTGGCGCGAATCTGGCTGCTTGCCTTTTGCGGCATGCTCGCGGTCGCCAATCTGGCCTTCGTCTTCACCCGGCTGGACCGCCTAGCCTCGCCGACCCTCATCGACGCCACAGGCGACCTGGGCAACTTCTTCGCTTTCAACGGCCTGGTGCTGCTCACCGCGACCATGCTCATGGGCTCGCGCAATCCTTGGATCGAGGGCGTCTTCGGCCTGGACAAGCTCATGCTCTGGCACCGCACCCTGGGCATCCTCACGGTGCTCTTCTTCTGCGGCCACACGGGCTTTCGCTCCTGGTCCATCTCCATGCAACGCGGCCGGACCTACGACCTCTCGCTGCTCTACTCCCTGGAACTGGCCGAGTGGGACGTGGTCATGGGCAGGGTGGCGCTCTTCCTGATGATCGCGGCCGCAACCCTGGCGCTTCTCGGCAACCGTCGCCAGATCCTGCGCTACAAGGCGTGGAAGCGGCCGCACCTGCTGCTCTACGCGGCCGCGCTGCTCGGCTTCGCGCACGGCATGCTGCACGGCGACGACCTGCCCACCGCACCCTTCTTTTGGCAGTGGGCGTTGCTCCTGGGGCTCGTGTTGGCGGATGCCCTGCGCCGCCTGCGCTACGTCCTCAGGCGCGACCCCGAGCGCGTGTGGAGCGTGGAGGCCGTGCGCGCGGAGACGCGCGACACCACGACCCTGTTCCTGCGCCACGACGGCGGCTGCCCGCACTTCGCGGCCCGCAGGCCGGGGCAGTTCGCGGTCGTGCGCCTGCCGCGCGTGCCGCACCTGGACGAGCCGCACCCCTTCACCCTTTCGGGCGCGGCCGCGACGGAGCCGAATCGTCTCGCGCTGACCGTCAAGGTCGCGGGCGACTTCACCGAGGAATTCGTGCGCGTGATGCCGGGCACACAGGTGCTGTGCGAGGGACCCTACGGGGTCTTCTGCTCCGACGTGCTGGAGCAGGAGCGGCTGGTCTTCATCGCAGGCGGGGTGGGCGCGACACCGTTTCTGAGCGTTCTTCGCACCTTCGCCGTCACGGGGCGGGCCGTGCCCACGCTTTTCGTCTGGTCCAACAAGCGCCGCCGCGACGTTTTCGCGGCCGACGAACTGGCCGACCTGTGCGCGCGGCTGCCGCTTCGCGTGGTCCACTTCCTGAGCCGCGAGACCCCGGAATCCCTGGCAGAAATCCCTCAGACGCCGGGCGTGACGCACCTGCCCGGCCGGGTGGACGCGGACCGGCTCGCATCGCTGTGCGACGGCTGCGAATCCTTCCATCTCTGCGGTCCGGAGGCATTTCAGGAGAGCGTGCTGCGCTGCCTGGAGGAGCGCCTGGACGTTCCCCGGCGGCGCGTGTCGCGCGAACTGTTCTTCTGGTAGCCGCGCGATCCGTCGTTCCCATCCCGACGGGGATGGCATTGCCGCGCAATGTGGTGTAGTCTCGAATCAATTCCCGTCCGCGCGCCCCATCCTGTGCGTCACGCCGGGGGAGGCGCGCCGAAACCGGACGCCCCACGGAGGCACGACATGTCCCTCTTGCAGCGCATCGCCCTGGCCTATCTGGCCGGGACCATCGGCGGCCTAGCCAACAGCCTGATGAATTGGGCCGGGTTCGCCTCGGGTCTGGCGCAACTGCTCGGCAATCCGCTCGTGCCCGCCTTCACGGCCGCCTGGCTCTACCCCCGGCTGGTCTGGGGCGGCCTTTGGGGCCTTCTCTTCCTCACGCCGTTCATGACCGAACGGCCGGTGGTCCGCGGCCTCGTCCTCTCCGCGCTGCCCTCGGCAGCCATGCTGTTCCTCTTCCTGCCCATGCAGGGCCAGGGAATCCTCGGGCTCGAAATGGGCTACGGCACGCCGCTCTTCGTCATCGCCTGCAATCTGGCCTGGGGCTTGTTCGCGGGCTTCTTCTGGGGGCTTATGAACCCGCTCCGCCGAGGCCGCGCACGCTGAACCGCGCGTTTTTTCAACCCACTGCCGACAGTTCAAACTGCGCTAGATGCAAGGCACAAGAAAGCGCCGGGCCCGACGTGTATTTCTGATACGCGAGAGGTCGGCGCTTTCGCAGCAACGCCGCAGATGGCGTTTTTTCAACTGTCAGGGCCGGAGCAGTTTGGAGCGCGCCACATATCCCGCGAGCTTCCTGGCCGCGTCTTCGCTCATGCGCGCCTCGCGCTCAATGCGGACCTCGCCCGAATCCACGGCCGCGAGCAGGGCCGTCTCAATGGATTGGCGCAGGGATTCCACGGCCTTGGCAAGCTCCTCCTCGAAGACGTTGCCGTCCGGCCGCCAGGGCAAGACCGCGAAGCGCCGCCCTCTGCCGCCGTGAAGCTCCAGAAGCGGCAGGTCGTCGCGGCCGTCAAGATGCGAGGGGCGAAGCGCTTCGCCCTCGGGCTCCCGGTCCTGGCCGTCTTTGGCGAAGAGGGCCACAGGCACGGGCACGGCAGTCTCCACGCGGCCGGGGATCGGGTTCAGCGCCGCCTCCTCGGGCGTGTACTCGATCTCGTACCAGAACACGGGCCGGTGGTTGCCCTGTTTCTTGCGGATGCCCCAAACAATGCGCATGTCTTTTCTCCGTGCCCCTTCCAACAGGATGTTGAAACAACACCATCTGCTGCGTTGCCGCAAAAAGTTCAAATCCTCGCGTATCAACTATACGCGTCGGCCTTGAACTTTTTTTGCGCCTTGCATCTGGCGCTGTTTGAACGGCCTCGGAACAAGGCTTTTACAAACCCGTTCACCCGATAACGTCCTCGCCGAGCGCCACGGCCCGGCCGAAGGGAAGACTGTGCGCAAAGCGCGGATTGTCCCCGGCCAGCACCCAGAGCACGGGCGAAGGCGGCGGCGGGGGAAAATCCGCGCACTCGCCGTCCGTGAAATAGACCACCGCGCCATCCTCCTCGCCCCGCTCGCGCAGCCACTCGAATCCCGGCCGGTAGCTCGTGCCGCCGCCGCCCGTCGGATGCGGAACGTCACCGGGGAAGAGCACCTCGCTCCCGGCCACGGCCGCGTCCACGTAGAGCACGCGAAGCCCGTGCTCCTGCCCGGCCTCGCCGAGCAGTTCCAGGCATTCGGCCACGAGCGCGCTCAAAGCCTGCCTATCCACGGAGCCGCTGGTGTCCACCATGGCCGTCAGACGGCCCATGCGCCGCCCCGAAAGCCCCGGCAGAACCACGCCAGAGGGCAGGTAGCGGCGGTTGGGCATGGTCCACAGGTAGTCGGTGCGCGCCGATTCTTCCAGAAATCGCGCCAATTCCTGCCGCCAGTCGATCCTCCCGCCGCCGGGCAGACGCGCCGCGATCACCCTGGCCAGCCGCTCCGGCATGCGGGCCAAGCCCCCGGCGGCGTGCATCGCCTCGCGCAGGGCCAGGCCCCACAGCCGTTGCTCGGCCTCGCGCGCGGCCTCGTCGCGGTCGGGAAAGTCGCGCACCTCGCCCACGCCGCCGGGATCGGCCTCCTGATCCGCCAAAACGGCGGCCTGATCGTGCGCCGTGTCCTTGGGCACGTCGTCGCCGGGCTCGTCCGGCCGCTTCCCCCTGCCTTGCCGCGATTGCTCGGGCTCCGCGCCGGGCAGGCTCTCGTAGATGTCCTCGGCGGCCATGCGCGCGTAAGACGCGTTGAACAGCCGCCCCGTGGGCAGCCTGAACCCGGCCTCCTGCACCAGCGGGTTGACCGCGTAGTCCGTGGCCGCGTTCCAGCGCGATGCCTCGCGCCCGCCTCGCCGCAGGTGATGGGCCAGCGCCAGGTGCAGCACCTCGTGCGCCACCGCGCCCACGAGTTCGTCGTCCGAAAGCCGATTCAGCCGATCAGGGTTGACGGCCAGGGTTTTTCCGTCGGTCCAAAGCCCCGCGCAAGCCGAGTCCTCGGCCAGACGCAGACGCAGGGCCAGAACGCCGAAGAAGGGCGCGCGCATGAGCAGTTCCACCCGCGCCCGGGCAAGGCGCTCGACAGCCGATCCCGGCTCGCGGTTCACACCAATACCTCGGCGTGGGCCGCGGCCCAGTCGGAAAAGGCGGGCAAGTCGGCCAGGGCCGGGGCGCGCTGCACGGCCTCGCGTACCATGAGCACGGAGAATTCGGCGGGCAGCCGCCCGGCGTAGGCCGCAAGCGCCGCGAATGTCTCGGGGCGCACGCGCGCGGCCAGGGACAGGCACAGGGCGTACAGGGCCGATATTTCGCCGGGAACGGCCGCGCCCGCGGGATCGGCCAGCACCGCGTCCGCATCCGGGATCAGCCCGTAGACGCGCGAGAAGGCCAGGAATTCGTGGGCGAAGGCGTGGCCCGCCGCGCCCGCCAAGAGGTCGAACACGATGTCCTCGGGCGGCGAGGCCGCGAGCAGCGCGCCCGCGTGGGCCACGGTGCGCGGGCTTGGGCTGTTGGCCATGTCCGGGCTCGGCTCGAAGGCGGTCAGAAACTCCGGCTTGAAACGCACGAAGGCCGTGAGTTCGTGCGGCAGTCCCCTGCTCGCGGCCCAGGCGCACCAATCGTCCACGTCCGGCTCCAGGGTCAGAATGGAGACGAAGCGCGACTTGACCGGTTCGAGCACTCCCTGCACGCCTGCCCGGTCCTGACGGCGGTTGGTGGCCGCGACGAAGGTCATGTGCCCGCTCACGGCGTGGCCTCCTACCCGCCGGGCGAGGAGAAGTTGCATGGCCGCAGCCTGCACCGCGGCCGGGGCCTGCCCCAGGTCGTCCATGAAGCAGATCGTGGGCCGAGCGGCCTCGATCAGCCCACGCAGATCGCCGAAGGGCAGGAATTCGGCCCGGCCATCGACCACGAAGGGCATGCCCTTGTAGTCCGTGGGGTCGCTGATGACCGGATGCGTCAGGATCAGGTCGAACCCTTGGTCTTGGGCGACCTGGGAGACGATGTCCGACTTGCCCACGCCGGGCGGGCCGACCACCAGGACGGGAAAGCGATTGGTCACGGCCAGGGCCAGGGCTTTCTTCAAACTCGACGGTCTCATTGCGCCTCCCGATTCCTCGCGTATCTCCCGGATAGCAAAAAATTCCGCTGAACAAAATGCGCCCGCGCGCATTGTCAGGCCGCCCCACGCTGGTATAGGGTTTCCGCATGCGCGCGGATCGGCACCGACTGCTTGGGCGCGTCGCGGCCCTCGCCCTGTGGTTGGCCTGCCTCGGCTTGGCGGGCTGCGGCAGCGACCCCATCGTCATCGGCTTTCTCGGCCCCCTGGAGGGCAAGTATTCCGATCTCGGCGTGCAAGGCCGAAACGGCGCGCTGTTGGCCATCGAGGATCTGAACGAACGCGGCGGCATCGCCGGACGCCCCCTCGAATTCATGCCTCTGGACGACGGCGGCGACGAAACCGTGGCCCGCACTGCGTTCACAAGCCTCGCCACAGCCAGGGTCGCGGCGGTCGTCGGCCCCATGACCAGCAACGTGGCCATGGCCCTCGTGCCCGTGGCTTCGGCCCAGAACGTCACGCTCGTTTCCCCGACGGTCTCCACTCCCCTGCTCGGCGGCAAGAAGGACACATTTTTCAGAGTCGTGCCGCAAAGCGCCCATTGGGCCGACGCGCTGGCTCACTACGCATTCACGCGCGAAGGCGTGGAAACCCTGGCGGCCGTCACGGATCTGGACAACGCCGCCTTCACCCTTCCCTACGCGGAGACCTTTCTCGCCTCGTTCACCGGCCAGGGCGGCCAGGTTCTGGACGACATCCGGTTGCACACCTCGCAGGTCGTGGACTGGAGACCCATTGCCGAGCGCATCGCAAAAGCCTCCCCCGAGGCCGTCATCGCCACCCTCTCCGCGCGCGACACGGCCTTTCTGGCGCGCGAGATTCGCCTCCTGGGTCTTAATGTCCGCCTGTACGGCTCCATGTGGGCCTACACCCAGGAGATCCTGCAAGCGGGTGGGCGCTCCGTGGACGGCATCGTCTTCAGTGTGGGATACGACGAGAGCAACCCCTTGCCCGCTTTCCGGGAATTCAAACGGCGTTACGAGATGCGCTTCGGCTGGCCTCCCAATTTCGCGGCCTGCTTCTCCTACGAGGCCGTCATGGCCCTGGCCAGGGCCCTGGAGTGGACACGCGGCTCGGCCACGGGACTGCCCGAGGCCATGGTCGCGCTCGGCCGCATCGACAGCCTGCAAGGTCCCATGACCTTCGACGAATATGGCGACGTTGAGCGTGCGGCCTTCATCATGACCATCCGCGAACGCGCGTTCGTGACCATCGATACCATCCGGTAGCCACGTGACTGCGTCCCAAAGCCCCACCCTCGACCACCTCGTCCGCAGACGGCTTCTGCCCTGGATGGTCGTGCCGCTGGTGCTGACCGTGCTGGCCCTGGGCTTCTTCCTGGTGCGCCTGCGCCTGGACGCCGTGGAGCAGGAAAACGCCGTGCTCGCGGGCGCCCTGGCCGAAAACGTCCAGATATACCTCGACGCCTCGGTGTCGGCCCTGGGCTATCTGGCTCGGCTGCACGACATGGACGCCTCGCCCATGGCCATGGCCTCGGCGGTCAGGAGCCTGCAGGCGGACATGCGTTTCGAGCGCATCCTGCTGCTCGACTCCGCCAACACAGTGCTCGAAGCCCATCCCACGGGCATGCCCGGCCTGGACTTTCCGGTATTCTTCCCCTCGGCCGCAGCCACGCGCAACGTGGCCTCCAGGCCGCTGTACTCGGCCGAAACGGGCCTTTTGACCATCTATCTCCGGCATCCCGCGTCGCGCGGCAACGTGGTCGTGGGCGAGTTGAACCTCTCGGCATTGCAGAACCATCTCAAGACCTTCTCCCCGGCCTCGGCCGAGGTCGTCTTCCTGTGCGACGCCTTCGGCAACGTCATCGCCCATCCCGATCCGTTGCTCGTGCGCACCCAGGCCAACCTCGGCGGCATGCCGCTCCTGCGTGAGGCGGAAGCCAGCGGCGGGCCGCAGCCTCACTTCGCTTTCTTCCGGCACGGCGGGGAAGCGTGGTTCGGTACGGTTCTTCCCATTTCCGGCCCAGGCTGGCGGCTGGTGATCCTCAATTCAGCACGAAGCGTGCTCATGCCCATCGCCAGCCCGACCGGCCTCTTCCTTATCGTGGCCTTGTGCTACGTGGCCTTCCTGGCCCTTTTGACCGTGGACCAGCTCAGGCGACACATCGTCTTGCCCGTGAACGATCTCACCGAGGCCATCGACGACGTGGCGCGCGGCGACCATGCCCGGCCCATCGCGACCCAGCAGGGATTCCGCGAACTCGCGCTCATGGCGCGCCGTTTCGAGGACATGGTCCGCACCGTGGCTGAGCGCGAGGAAGCGCTCAGGCTCTCGCGCGAAAACTACCGCTCCATCTTCGAGAACGCGGCCGAAGGTATCGTGCAAACCACGCCCGAGGGTCGCGTCCTGTCCGCCAATCCGGCGGCGGCGCGTATCTTCGGCCTGCCCTCGCCCGAAGACGCCCTGACGCGCTTTACCGACATCGGGACGCAGATCTACGCCGACCCGGCAGACAGGCAGCGCCTCATGCGCGCCCTGAGCACCAAGGGCGAGGCCTTCATGCAAGTCCCGGTCAGGCGCGTGGACGGTCAAAACCTGTGGGTCGAGGTCCACTCCAGGGCCGTGCTCAATGAAGACGGATCGATCGCACACATCGAGAGCATCCTCTCCGACATCACCGAGCGCCGTGAGGCCGAAGAACGCCTGCGCGCCTCGCTGACGGAGAAGGACGTGCTGCTCAAGGAGATCCACCATCGGGTCAAGAACAACCTGCAGATCATTTCGAGCCTTCTGTATCTGCAAACGCTCTCTCTCAAGGACGAAGAGGCCCAGACCGCCTTCCAAGAGAGCCAGAACCGCATCGCCACCATGGCCCTGGTGCACGAGGAGCTCTACCGGTCCAAGGACTTCAGCCGTGTGGACCTGCGCGAGTACGCGCACAAGCTCGTGGCCCGCGTGCTCCAGGGGATCGGGAACGGTCGCGTGCGCGTGGAGCATGCGACGCAGGAACTGCGCCTGCCCCTTCAAACGGCCATTCCCTGCGGTTTGGTGCTGAACGAGCTTGTGACCAACGCGGTCAAGCACGCCTTTGCCGGACCGGGCGAGCATGCCCTCTTCGTGACCATCCGGGCCGAGGACGGCATGGGCGTATTGCTGCTCGAAGACAACGGCAAGGGGCTGCCGTTCGGATTCAAGCCGGAAAAATGCGAGACTCTGGGCATGCAGCTCGTCACCCGCCTGGCTATCCAGATCGGCGGACGGTTAGAGGCGGGTCCTTCTCCAAGGGGAGGCGCATCATTCCGGCTTGTCTTCCCGCTGATCGAGGGCGACGGCCAAGCGCCTCTGGTCTGACGTCGCCGCAATTGCCATCCCGGGCGAGCACGGGTAGGGGGAAGAGACGCATGCAGACGGCAACGCGGCGGGTGGCGCTTTTGGAGCCCCCGCCATAACGCGGACCCACGGGCAGGAAGGCGCATGAATCTCGACAAAGAGCACGAAGGCACTTTTTGCGTTCTCGACTCGGGCGAGTTCCAGTTCCACGTGGGCATCGTGGGCACCGGCCCGGGCTTCCTCACCATCCTCGACATCGCGCGCGACGAGGCTTCGCAGGAATATCTGCCGCGCATGCGGCTGTGCGGCGTGGCCAAGGTCGGCATGTCCGAATCGCCCAAGCTCGAAGCGGCCCGGGGTATGAACATTCCCATCCATGCCACCGTGGAGGAGTTGCTCGAAGCGCATCCCGAGATCAACCTGGTCATCGAACTGACCGCCTCGCTGCCCATGGTGCGCCTGCTTCGCACCCGGCTGCCGTCCGCGGTCTCGCTCGTCGACCACGCCGCGGCCGTGTTCCTGTGCGGCCTGCACAACATGCTTCAGGTCGCCCGCTACCAGCAATTCACTCTGAAGAACCAGCGCGCGTTGATGCAGGTCATCATTGACGAGGTGCGCGACGACATTCTTCTCCTGGACAAAAACCGCTGTGTGGTGGACCTGAACCAAGTCGTGGCCGAACGGACGGGCAGGACCAAAGAGGAACTGATCGGCAAGCCCTGCCACGACGTGCAGGTGCTGGACGCGGGAGCGCCCTTCTGCGAAGCCTGTGCGACCGATTGCCCCTTCGACGTGACGCTGCGCACCCGTGCCAACGCCGAGGCTCTTGTCTCGCGCGTGGACGACGCGGGCAGGCTGCGCTATTTCCGCATCTACTCCTACCCCGTGCTCAACAAGCGCGGCGACCTGACCCACATCCTGGTCATGCGCCGCGACATCACGGAACGCACCCAACGCGAGAAGAACCTGCACCAGACCGAAAAACTGGCCGTGATCGGCGAGATGTCCACCTACCTGGCCCACGAGATCAGGAACCCGCTTTTCGCCATCGGCGGCTTCGTGAACTCGCTCTTGCGCTCCAAGAACCTGGACGAAAACGAACGCGACAAGGTGCGTATCATCGCCGAGGAGACCAAACGGCTGGACGTGCTGCTGAAAAGCATCCTGACCTTCGTCAAGCCCGAGTCCCGGCAGATGGGCGGCGCGGACCTCAACCGCACGGCGCGAGAGACCGTGGAGCTGATGCGCATCGGCTACGGCGGCCAGGGCTATTCCCTGGGGCTGCGCGAAGCGCCGGGGATGCCGCACGCGCGCGGCGAGCCGGAGTTGATCAAGCAGTGCCTGATCAACCTGGTCAAGAACGCCGTGGAGGCCATGCCCGGAGGCGGAGTCATCGAGGTGGAGACAGGCTTTGACGGCGGCGCTCCGTTCGTGCGCGTGCGCGACAACGGTCCGGGCATCCCGGCTTCGGAGATGGACAAGCTCTTCAGCCCCTTCTATTCCACTAAGGAGCAGGGCTACGGGCTCGGGCTGGCCATGATCAAGAAAATCGTGGAGGAGGCAGGCGGCCGCGTGGAGCTGTCGAGCATCGTTGGCGAGGGCACGACCGTGACGCTCTTCTTCGAGCCGGAGTTGGCCGCAGGAGTCAACAACGGCGGCGACAAAGAAATTCTTTCGGTTTAACAGGCCGATGAAGAAATGAGTTTCTCAACAGCCTCTTAAGAAGCAACTCACAACCCAGGTTTCGCCTTCCGTTAAAGAAAAAAGGGACCGTGATCGCTCACGGTCCCTTGATTTTCTTGGCGTCCCCAGGGGGATTTGAACCCCCGTCGCCAACGTGAAAGGCTGGTGTCCTGGGCCAGGCTAGACGATGGGGACGCATGGTGGGGGAATACCCCCGTTTATCTCTTGGCTGGGGGACTAGGATTCGAACCTAGGTTGGCGGGGCCAGAACCCGCAGTCCTGCCGCTAGACGATCCCCCAACTTGGGAAGCCGTTCATTAATGACCGGCTCGAAAAATGTCAAGAAAAAGCGCTAGACGATCTTCGCCAGACGCCGCGTCTTTTTCTTCAGCTTGCTGATCTTGCGGCGCTCGATCTCGCGGGCCTTGCGGTTGGTGGCCTCGGCACGCTTGGTCTTCAGATCGCGCATCTGGGCCTTGAGTTTCAGGATGTTCTCCTTGTTCAGCTCGGCGGGCGTGGGCTCGGTGTCCTCGATGCCAAACAGCTCCTTGATGATGGCGACCAGCTCTTCCTTGCTCTTGCCGGACGCGCCGGTGATCTGCGGGAGCTTCTCCATGCACATTTCCCGCAGTTCCTTCTGGGTCATCTTCTCCAGCGGCTTGGTCAGCCCCAGATCCTCGAACTTGACCTCGATAACGTCGCTCATGAGTGTCCTCCGGTATCTCGTTCGCCGACAAAACGGCGCACATACGCCTGATAACTCCGGGCGACGGCGGAATCGGACCGGAGCAGATGCTCAAGCCCGCCCAGGGCCTGGGGCGCCTTCGGCCGGGGATGATCCGACGCGGACGCCCGCTCGCCTATGCCGTCGAGCGGAATTCGGCCATCTATCAACTCAAAGACCACTTTGTCAAAATGTTCCTGACCCAAAAAAGCGTTCACCCGGGCCAAAATCTCCGGGGCCAGGAAACCGAGTTCCTGCATGACCAGCGGTTCGTCCGCGCCGAGCACCAGGGTGCGCCCCCTGCTGCCAAGCGGCTTGGCCATCTCGGCCAGATGCGACCCCAGCACCTCGCTCCAGGCGCGCCACAGCGCCACCAACCGGACGCGATCCGAGCCACCCAGCCGCTGCCACAGGTCGGACAGCATCTCTCCCGCGCGAGGAGCCACGCCTTCGCGGTTGTCCTTGCTGCGCCTGCGAAAGACCCGGCGGCGGGTCCAGGGATCGTGTTTTTCGTCGGCGGCCATGCGGCCTTCATGCCCCAGGCGGACGTCGGCCGCAAGGGCGTATGCAGCGCGACATTGGCCAAGCGGCCCGGCCTGTGCTAGGTGTGCGGCACCAAATCTTGCGAAACCAGCCAGGAGGAGACCGCATGCTGCGCACGCCCGACGAGGCCCGCTTCGTCTACTGTCCGCTTCTGACCACGCGCGACGACAAGCTGAAATTCTGCCAGGCCGCCATGTGCATGATGTGGCGCACGGCCGACGATTCGGCCGGTCCGGACGCGCCCGGATTCTGCGGCCTTGCTGGATCTCCGCTGCGGCTGCGCAAATCCGCCTCCGGGACCGGACCCGTTCGCGACGAAGATTGAGCGCGCCTCTTGACGTCGGAGTATCCGGACTTATTTTCTATCTTAGGAGTCAGGGTACAAAGTCGTCAGGCAACGTATCCAAAGAAACCGGAACACCGGCCGGAAGCACAGGACAAGAAAGCTTCCGGCCGGTTCTGCTTTTCTCGGGGCCGTTTAGTTGCCCCATCCTGCCAGACCGCATGCTCCACAGGTTGACCCCCGCGCCAGGCAAAAGACGCAAGAGCGCGCCGAACCCAACGCGTGTCAAAGAATAGCGAGGGCCCGGCGCGTTCGCGGCAACGCGGCGGCCGGAGCTTTTGTCGCGGCCTGCTATACTTTGTGCACGACCTCGATGACGGCATCGAGCCGGGCCAGCGGCTCGCCGTGCTCGAAGATGTTGCGGCCGATGCAAACCCCGGCCGCGCCCGTAGCCATGGCCTCGCCAAGCATCGCCAGGAAGGACTCGAAATCGGGCTGGGCCGGGCCTCCCGCCACGAGCACCGGCGCAGGCGAGGCGTCCACTGCCTCGCCGAAGGAGGCGGCGTGACCAGAATAGGGAGTGCATACGAGATCCGCGCCAAGCTCCGCGCCCACGCGGATACAATGCGCAATGAGGCTCGGGTCCAGTTCGTTGACCACGTTGCGGCCGCGCGGCAAGATCGTGGCCAAGGCCGGCAGGCCGAGTTGATGCGCCTCGTCCGTGATCTGCCCCAGGTCCGCGAGCATGCGGTCCTCGTATTCGTTGCCGATGTTCAGGTGCAGGCCCACGGCGTCCGCGCCCAGGCGGCAGGCTTCGGAGGGCGTGCAGACCACGGCCGTGGAATAGGACGGCTCGCCATGCTTGGTGCCGCCGGAAAGCTGCACGAGCATGGTCATCTCAAGCGGAATCTCCATGGTGTGCACGCGGGCGAAGCCCTTGTTCAGGACCACGCCCTGCACGCGGCGGGTGGTCAAGCCGTCCACGATGAGCGGCATGCGCGAGAGCCCCGGGAGCATGCCCTCGCGAGCGCCGTGGTCCAGGGCCAGGATGACGCTCTTGCTGCTGTCGGCGTCGAAAAGCTTTGCGAGGCGGCGAAGTGTTCCGATCATGCGTGCGGTGTCCTCGTGTGGATGAATTTGCCAGGCCGGGTACGGCCACGCACAGAATACCGCTTTGCGTCACGAATTCAAGGCGCGCAACCTCGGCAACCTACCCGCGATCTCTTTCCTGCCCCTTGACGATCGCTGATGTGATCTTATGTCTATAGTAAGGTTAAGGGAGCATTCGAAAACGCGCAACGGAGGGTTGGATCAAATAAATGCCTACACCCCATACGGCACCCGCACAGGTTGCGGGGCGGTTCCGGCCCAAAAGTGCGTCTTTTAAAAGGCCAGGTCGGAACGACCAAAGGCACGGGCGGACAATCCGCCTCAAGCGAGAGGGGCCATGGAACCAAACATCGTCGGCGGGCGTATCGCCCGCGAGTCCAGGCGGTAGGGCCGCGTCACAATGAGAAGGTGGCGCGGCCCTGGTGTTTTCATGACTTGGCGCGGGTATTCCTGGTCGCGCCCAGAAAGATCGCCGTAACAGCGAGCGCGACCCCGAGCATATCCATCATCTCGGCCCTGCGGCCGAAGAACAGCACGTCCCAGACGAAGGCCAACGTGGGCTGTAGAAGTATCGCCAGCCCTGCCGTGGAGAGCGCCACGCGCGGCAGGTTGGCCGCGATGAGCATCCAGCCCACACCCTGACCGAGCAACCCGTAGGCCAAAAGCGCCGCCAGGCTCACGCCGTCGGGGATGGCGAATCCCGAGCCGTCCAGATGCGCCAGCGGAGCGAGCATGAACGCCGTAATGAGCGAAAGCGCGGCCATGTTGCGCAGCTTGGATCCGAAATCCCGATCCGTCTGCAAACGGCGAAGCCCCACCAGAAAGACCGCGTAACACACGGCCGCGGACAGGCCGTAGAGCAGCCCGGTCAGCGATGCCTCGGGCGCGGCGGCCCAATCCGGCCCGAAAAGCAGGCCGATGCCGACGGCCGCGAACAACAACGAGACGACAAGGCGCGCCACGCCGCACTCGCCGAGCACTAGCACCCCGTAGGCCGCCAGAAGCACCACCTGGCTGTTGGCCAGGATGGTGGCCAGCCCCGGTCCCACGATGTGGATGGCGGCATGCCAGAAGGCCAGGTCCAGGGCGAAGGCCAGGGCGCACCCGGCTGCGAGCGGCAGCGCTGCCAGCCCGAACCAGGCGGCCAATCCCGCAACGCCGCTCTCCTGCGCCGGACCTTGGGTTTTTCCATCAACCCCCCGCCCGAAACCCTTGTGCAGAAGAGCTGCCGCCACGAGTCCGAGCCCGCCGAAGGCCATGCGGTAAAAGGCGGAGGTGGAGGGGCTGACCTGGGCGATCTTGACGAAGACTGGCGAGAAGCTGATGCAGACCGCGCCGAGCAAGAGCAGAGCGATGGCCGTGGCCTCCCCGGAGAGGGGAACGCAACGCGCGCTGGCTTTTTTTGGAGTCATGGCCGCTTTGGGCGCGTCGCGCCGGGGTTGAGTTTTTTTTACCCGAGCCAGGAGCTTTGAGCGAAACAGCCCCCTAGCACACTCCCCCGACCAAAGGCCAGCGGCCGTTTCGAGGTCGCCTAGCCCGGCGTGCCCGAGAAAATCCGCCCCGGTCTTGGCGCGGTCGTGCCTCCGTGCTACACGGCATGTTGCGAGACATCCCTTCTTTACGTCTCGCCGACACAACAAGGAGCATTACGATGATGAAGCCGACCGACTTGCTCTATCTGGGCCTTGGGGCCGCGACCATGGCCAAGGAGCGCCTGGAGGGCGTGTTCAAGGAATTGGAGAAGCAGGGCCAGATCAGCCGCGAGGAGATGGAGAAGTTTCTCGACGAGGTCAAGGCCAAGGGCGCCAGCGAGCGCGAATCCATGGAGAAGATGATCCGCGACAAGGTGCACGAGGCAGTGGCCGAAATGGGCCTGGCCACAAAGAAGGACATCGCCGAGTTGAAGGCCCTGCTCAAGAAGAAGTCCTGATGCTTCGCGCGTTCGGGCCGCTTCGCCTCTGGAAGGCCCTGCGCTTCCTGCTCACGGTGTTCCTGCTCGTCAAGCGGCGCGAGAGCTTTCTGGGCTTCTCGCCGCTCGCGCCGGACGAGCTTGGACGCTGCGTGCTCGAACTCGGCGTGAGCTTCATCAAGTTGGCCCAGGTGCTGGCCACGCGTCAGGACTTTTTCGGGCCGGATTACGTGGCCGCGCTGCGCACCATCCACGACGAGGTCGCGCCCATGCCGCCCGCCGACTTCGCGGCCGCCATGGCCCTGGCCTTTCCCGAGGGCCGCTCCTTTGCCGCCTTCGACGACGCGCCCCTGGCCTCGGCCTCCATCGGGCAGGTGCATCGCGCCGTGCTCGACGACGGTGCGGTGGTGGCCGTGAAGCTCAGGCGGTTTCGCATCGAGGAATTGGTCGCGGCCGACCTGCGGATCCTCAACGTGGCGCTCTCGCTCTTCACGCCGCTTTTCTCCCGCGCCACACGCAACTCGCTGGAGGCGGTGCTGCGCGAATTCGCGGCCATGATCCGGCGCGAGTGCGACATGTCCGTGGAGTTGGCCAACCTGCGCGCCTTCCGCGAGACATTTCGCATGGAGGGCGTACGCCTGCCCGCGCCCTATCCGGCGCTGAGCAACCGCCACGCGCTGGTCATGAGCTTCGAGGAGGGCTTCCGCATAGACGACCGGGCGGCCCTGGCGGACAGCGGCCTGGATTTCAGGCCGGTCATGGAACGGCTGATCGCCTTTTACACCGAACAGATGCTCGTCAAAGGGCTGTTCAACGCCGATCCGCATCCCGGCAACATCCTGGTACGCGCGGACGGCGACATCGTGCTGCTCGACTACGGCATGGTCAAGCGGCTGCGGGCCGAGACGCGCGTGGCCATGATCGAAGTCGTCAAGGCCGCCAACGACCGCGACTTCGACCTCTACACGGCCGCCTGCAAGCGGCTCGGCGTGGTCACGGCCGACGCGCCGGAGGAGGAGGTGCGCGAATTCGCCGAGCGCATGTTCGCCATCTTCGGCAACGAGGCGCTCACGGCCAGGACCATGCAGAACCTAGCCTTCGAGGTGCTCGCCTCCATGCGCAGCCTGCCCTTCAAGTTGCCGCAGGACGTTGTCTACGTCATGCGCGCCTCGTCGCTAGTGGAAGGCCTGGGCACCATCTACATCGACAATTTCAACGGCATCAAGGACGTGCTCCCGGTCCTGAAGGACAACCTGAAGCGGGCGCTCGGGGCCGAAGCCGGACTCTTCCCGACGCTTATCGGCGAGGCGCGCTCCCTGCCGCTGACGCTTCGGCGCGCCAAACAGGTGCTCACGGACCTTTCCGAATCGCAACTTCGCGTCAGGCTGGCCGACGAAACCGTGGAACGGCTGGCCAACGAGGTCTTCCTTCGCCTGCGACCCGTCGCGATCGGCGCGCTCGCCGTGCTTGCGGCCTTTCTCGTCCCTCTGCTCGGCCTGCCCCATGCCGTGCCGCTGTCCGTCGCCCTTTTCCTGTTCGGGGTCTGGCGCGTCCTGGCCGGGCTTCGTTGACAGCAAGGCCGCAAGGAGATAGCCGCGAACCATGCGTATCGACTGCCACGTCCACACCGCACGCCACTCCGCCTGCTCGGACATCGATCCGGCCCAGGCTTGCCGCCTAGCCCTTGCGCGCGGCCTCTCCGGGCTCGTCTTCACCGAGCACCATCATCAGTGGGAGGAATGCGAGCTCGAATGCCTGCGCCAGGACTTTCCCGGCCTTGGACTCTACACGGGCGTGGAGCTCACCTTGGCCGAAGGCCACGACATGATCGTCATCACCGACGCCGTGCGCCTGACCTTGCCGCCCTTCAGCCCGTTTTCCGCCTTGCGCGCGGCGCTCGCCCCGGTGCGCGAGCGGGCGTTTTGCTTCGTGGCCCACGCTTTTCGCTACGTGAACCACCTGGAACCTCGTGCAAAGCCCTTGTTCGAGTGGGCCGACGGCATCGAAGTCTTGTCCGTGAACATCCTCAAGACCGGCTGGGAATGGCGCGAGGGCCGCTGCCTTCCCGACAACGCCCGGCTCTACCAGTCAGCGGCCACGCGCTTCGGGCTCACGCCCATCTACACCACCGACGCCCACCGCGACTTCGTCATAGGTTCCATCGCCTCGGATCTACCCGGCCCCGCGCCGCAAGACACCGACGCCCTGGTGGCCCTGCTCAGACGGGAAACGCCCCAGGAATTCCAGGACCGCAGTCTGCTTGGCGCGTTCCTCTACTGAGACGCCGCCCCACCCACCCGTGCGCTGGCGGACGGCAGGAAGCGGCCAAACGGCGTCGGCGCGTTACGGGAGCATGAAATCTTCTGGCTAGACATCCCCGCAACTTTACAGCGGGGTCGGGTGGATTTATAGGATGCAGCGAATCGCGATACGCCGAGGCCTGTCATGTCCGTGCTGAAGACCATGCGCTGCCCCGAGTGCGGCAACAACGCCCCGCACCGCTTCCATTCCTGCTTCCATACCTTCACGTCGCACGATTTCTGGGCCTGTCTGACATGCGGCCACCGGATGTACCGCTGCCCCCAGTGCAGGGAATTCACGTCGCGCAAGGGCTCCACGTGCTGCGACGGATGCGCCGCCACGCGCCGGGCTGTCTAGGGACGTTCCCAAATCCCGTTTGCCGCGATGCCGCAATAACCTCGAATCCTGTGCGATGTTCACACGGTCGCGGGCGCATGCACCGACCAACGCGACGTAACTAGCCGTCCAAGGTCGCAAGAATGCAAATCTCCCCGGAAACAAAGTAGGATACGATGCGGCCAGAAAAAAGGCCGCTTCAGGAGACGCGGATCAGTCTTCGCGGTCCTTGAGGGTGATGTTGAAAGCCACGTTGAAGAAGTGGTGGAAAAAGTCCACGTACTCGACGGTGATGTGGTCGGGCACGTTGATGCGGGTGGGCGCGAAGGTGATGATGCCCTTGATGTTCGCGTCCACGAGATAATTGGCAGCACGCTGGGCGCGCTCGGGCGGCGTGGTGATCACGCCGATCTCGATATTCAGCTCTTTGACCTTCTCGGGAAGGCGCCGTGAGCAGATGACTTCGAGCCCGGAGACGACCTCGCCGATCTTGAAGGGGTCGCAGTCGAAGGCTCCGGCGATGTGGAAGCCGCGTTGTTTGAAAACTTTGTGCCGCAAAATGGCGCGACCCAGGTTGCCCACGCCTACCAGAGCGCAGTTCCAGGTGCGGTCCACGCCCAGCGCCTTCTTGATGGAACTGTTCAGGTCCTGGACGTAATAGCCCACCCCGCGCACGCCGAACTCGCCGAAGTACGCGAGATCCTTGCGTATTTGAGACGGATTGACATCGCAGATGCGAGCCAGGTGCTCGGAGGAGATGACTTCGACGTTGTCGTTGCGAAGACTCTCCAGAACCTGCACGTAGATGGCAAGCCTCTGGATTGTGGCTCTGGGGATGTGTTCGCTCTTAAGATTGCTCACTGTCTTCGCGCTCTTTGTGAAATTGAGAACATATTAAGCACAAAAAGGGGAGGCCCGCAAGGGCCTCCCCCCGGCTGAGCGCGATTTTTTAGCCGCCCAGGGTGACGCCGCCGACCCAGGGGTTGGCGAAGATGAGGATCAGGTTGACGACCAGGGCGTAAATGGCCAGGGACTCGATGAAGGCCAGGCCCAGAATCAGGGTAACGGTCAGCTTGCCGCCGGCCTCGGGGTTGCGGGCGGTGCCTTCGCAGGCGGCCTTCAGGCCCATGCCCTGGGCGATGCCGCAACCGGCGGCGGCCAGAGCCATGCCAAGGGCGGCGGCCCAGGAGGTGGCGGCGATGACGGTGGCGGCGCCTTCGGCGGCGAACGCCGTGGAAGCGAAGGCCACCATGGCCAGGGCAGCGGACAGGACGATCAGCATCTTGCGCATGGATACTCTCCTTGAAACGTTATTGTGTGTTGGTCTAGGACCATTTCCCCAAATCTAGTGCGCGTGCTCCAGCGAGCCCTTCAGGTAGATCATCGTCAAGATGAAGAAGATGAAGGCCTGGATGGTCTTGGCGAGCCCGAAGAGGAAGTACATCGGGATGGTCGAGACCACAGGAGCCAGCGTGAACAGGATGACGAGCGTGATTTCCTCGCCGCGGATGTTGCCGAACAGACGCAGCGTCAGCGACAGCGGCCGGGCGCAGTGCGAAATGATTTCGAGGATGATCATGAGCGGAGCGAGGAAGGCTATGGGCCCCATGAAGTGCTTCACGTAACCCAGGCCGTGTTCCTTGAAACCCCAGTAGTTGTAGTAGAGGAACACGAAGATGGCCATGGCCGCGTTCGTGTTGATGTTCGCGGTGGGCGCGTCGAAGCCGGGAATCAGGCCCGAAATGTTCATGAACCAGATATAGATGAAGAGCGCGCCCAGAATGGGGAAAACCTGGCGGCCCTTCTCGCCGATGTTGGCGACGACGAAATTTTCGAGACCGCCAATGATGGTCTCGAAGAAGTTCTGCAGCCCCGAGGGCACCATGGCGATCTTGCGCGTGGCGGCCAAGCTCATGAGGATGATGACCAGCATGATGAACCACGTGAAGAGCACGTGGGCGGGCACATGCAGACCGACGGCGTGCGCCAGTTCGGGGATGATGAGAAGCGGATGCGGAAGTCCTCCAGCAGCGACGGCCATGCCTTACGCCTCCTTCACTTTTTGCCCGGCGAGCCGGGTCGCGCCGAAAGCAAGCGCGGTTGCGACCACCGTGGTCAAACCGGCCAGCAGGCCGGACAGGGGAACCTGAAGCCAGACGATCAAACCGTAAAGCGCGACGCCGGTCAGCCCCAGGCGAAGGTAGAAGCGCATAAGTTGCGCCCCCACCGCGCCGTACCGCTCATGGACGGCGATCTGGGCGAACCGGGCCAGGTGATAGAAGTTCACGGTCACGATCAGGGCCCCGGCCGCGAAGGCCAGACCCCACATGCCCGTGGCGGCGAGAAGCAGCGAAAGCCCGGCGGCCAGGGTGATCTGCATCGTCACGAGACGACGCACCTCCTGGTGCCGAAACCCCCGCCTGTACAGCGCGGATTCGATTCGACGACTAACTCCCGTCAGCATCGGGCCGCCCCTTCTCCGCCTTTTGCAACTTGCGCGCTTCCTCGTACATGTTCTTGAACCCCGCCGCGATTCCGGCCACGAGCCAGAACAGCATGATCCAGGGTTTGTAGCACCAGCCGAGGTCGCACAGCCAATCTTCCAGGAAATATCCAATCGCCAGCCCCACGAAGGTGCAGCTCACCAAGTGAATGCCCATGGTGGCCGCATTGGCGAGAATACCCCAGGCTCCTGAATCCTTCTTGGTCACAACCGGCCTCCCCTTGGGGATTTCCGGGAGCAACCCCCTCCCCGGACCGGACCGCGTCGCCGCCTCGACGACATCGTGCTCACGGTCCACACGTGATTCGTTCTCGAATTCACAAGTAGGAAGACGCCCTACCACGGCCCCCATACCAAGTCAATCGCCGGACACCCAAAAAATCGCCCCGGGACCTTCATGGGCCATCATCGGAGAGACTTTGTGACGGACGTCTCAAATTCCTGCCGCCGCCTCGCCGGCTGCGGCAGACCGTGACATTCGGCGGCAAAGCACTTACCTTGCGGATCACGATTTCGCAAGCGAGGTTCCCATGCCACTTCCCAAACCCCTGCCCGTCGCCCGGCTCGCGGCGCGCATCGATCCGGCCAGGATTTCCCACACCGACTCCACGGACATCCCGCTTTCGGGCAAGTCGCCGGGAAACCAGCCCCGCGCCTCCCAGGCCTTTGAACTCGGCTTGGCCATCCGCGGCGGCGGCCACCACATCTTCGTCGCCGGCGAACCGGACCTCGGCCGGACCTATTTCGTACGCCGTCTGTTGGGACCCCGAGCCGCAAAGCTTCCCGCCCCGCCCGATTGGCTCTACCTGAACAACTTCGACGACCCCGACAGACCATTGGCCGTGTCGCTGCCCGCAGGACTTGGTCGCCGCTTCAAGGCCGACATGAACAAGGCCGTAACCGCGCTTCTGGGCGACATTCCGGCCCGGCTCGAACAGGACTCCTTCCACAAACAGCGCGAGGCCATCGTCTCCGGCTTCACCACGCGACGAGAGGCCATCTACCGCGACATGGAACGGCTGGCCGAAGAACAGGGCTTTACCCTGGCCTTCGACGACACCGGCGGCATGACCCTGATGCCGCTGTGGGAAGGCAAACTCGTGGGCCAGGCCGAATTCGAGCGCCTGGAGCCCCGCGTGCAAAACGCCCTGCGCACCGCGCGCGACGCCCTGCTTTCCGTGCTCATGAAGATGCTCCGCCGCATTCAGGCTGAGGAAAAGGATCTGCGCGAGGACGAGACGGACCTGGAAAAATCCCTGGTCCGCGCGGCCCTGGACGAACACCTGGGGCCGCTGGCCAAGACCTACGCGACCCATGAGCCCCTGGCCCGCTGGCTCGACGAGGCGGCCGGGCACGTGCTCGACAATCTCGACCAGGTGCTGCCGCGCGAAGAGGACGAGCGCCCCGAGGGCCGCATCGATCCCCGCCACGAGCGTAGCGGCGACGATCTGGCCGCGCGGCTTCAAGTCAACCTTTTCGTGGACAACTCGGCCTTTGCGACCAAGGGCGGCGCGCCCGTGGTCATCGAGGACCACCCCACCTACTTCAACCTGCTCGGCCTGATCGAGCGCGAATCAGAACTCGGCGCGCTCTCCACCAACTTCACCCTGATCAAGGCGGGCAGCCTGCACAAGGCCAACCACGGTTACCTCGTGCTCCAGGCCGAGGACGTGCTGGCCTACCCCTCCGCCTGGGAAGGGCTTTTGCGAGCGCTTCGCACCGGCCAGATCCGCGTGGAGGACCCCTCCGAGCACGACCAGCCGCGCACGCGCACTGTGGAGCCCGAGCCCATCCCCCTGTCCCTAAAGGTCATCCTCATCGGCACTGACGAGGTGCACGAGGCCCTCTTGACCCACGATCCCCGCTTCCGCAAACTCTTCAAGATCAAGGCCCACCTGCAGGACACCGTTCCCCGCTCGGCCGCCTGCATCAAGGGATTCCTGCGCGAGGTGGGCGAGATCGCACGCGACGCGGAACTCTTGCCCTTTTCACGCGAGGCCCTGGCCGGGCTCGTGGATTTCGGCTCGCGTCTGGCCGAACACCAGAAAAAGATTTCGCTTCGCTACCCGCAGGTGCGCGACCTGATGATCGAGGCCTCTGCCCTGGCCATGATGGCGAGCGAGGAGACCGTGTCCGGCGAGACGCTGCGCCGCGCCGAGGCGGCCCGCGATTTCCGCGCCAACCTTTATGAAGAGGAATTTTTGCAGGAATACGACAAGGGCGTCATCAAGGCCCCCACCTCGGGCGCGGCCATCGGCCGGGTCAACGGCCTGGCCGTCTCCTACTACGGCGACTACGCCTTTGGCCTGCCTCACCAGATCGCCTGCACCGTGGGCGTGGGCGAGGGCGGCATCATCGACCTGGAGCGCGAGGCCGAGCTTGGCGGCCCCATCCACACCAAGGCCATGATGATCCTCAAGTCCTACCTCCTGGACCGTTTCGCGCACGACAAGCCGCTCATTTTGTCCGGCTCGCTGTACTTCGAGCAGTCATACGCGCACGTGGAGGGAGATTCGGCCTCCGGCGCGGAGTTGGCGGCGCTCCTCTCGGCCCTGGCCGAAGCGCCCATCGACCTGGCCAAGGCATTCACCGGCGCGGTCAACCAGTCGGGCCACATCATGGCCGTGGGCGACGTGACCAGAAAAATCGAGGGATTCTTCGAGGTCTGCCGCCGCAGGGGCTTGAGCAAGGGGCAGGGCGTGCTCATCCCGGCCGACAACGTGGACACCTTGATGCTCAAGCCCGAGGTCGTGCGGGCCGTGAAGAACGGCAGCTTCTCCATCTGGCCGGTGCAAAGCATCGAGGAGGCGCTGGAACTTTTGACCGGAATTCCGGCGGGCAGGCGCGGCAAGCGCGGCTTTCCGCACGGCTCGCTCATGCGCCGCGCGGATGAGCGACTGAAGACGCTGGCCGAGAAGGCCATGAGCTTCAAGCGCCGCCGCTGACCAGATCCTCGCGGGCCAGGAAGTCGGCCAGGGCGTGCAGCGCGCCGTAGAAGGCGTAGAACTGGCTCAGCTTTTCGAGCGACAGCCGCCGGGTGATGCCCTGCGCGCGCAATTCTGCCAGCCGCGCGTCACAGCGCTCCAGGGCCGCGAACAGGGTCGCTCGCCACGGCTCACGAGACGTCTTTGCTCCGGTTTCAGATGACGCTGCGTGGGACGAAGCGTGCGGCGATATGTCGGACCATCCGAATCTCATTCCGCTACCCGCCCCGGCTTTTCCCATCTGCGAAGCGACCTCGCAAGCCTTGCGGGCCGCTAGGCCGCGCACCTTCAGCGCCTCGGCCGCGGCCTCGCCCAGGGCACGCAGCTCGGGTTCGATGAGAAAGCGCACCCCCTGGCCGTGCGGCACCGAGAGGGCGTGCGCCATGCCGTGCAATCCCTCGTGGATGCGTTCGGCACTCGCCACCGCCGCCAACGTCTGCCGCTTCTCGGCCGCAACGAGCCAGGATTCGCTACGCAACGCCTTGCCCAGGAACTCGCGCGCCTGGGCGAAAAGCCTGTCCAGTCGGCCCATGTCGGCGGACTCGCCGCGGCGCTGCATGTCGAGAAAGGAATCCAGGAGAAAATCGCACAACCGCGCCGCTTCGGCGTGGTAGTCGTGCAGCGTCTCGCCCAAGGCCCTGGAGGCGCGGTCGGGGAAAACCAGCAGCGACACGATCAGGGCGCAAAGCACGCCGATGACGATCTCCAGGGTGCGCTCCAGGGCGAAGGCGAAGCTGTTCTCCTCCCCCAGACCCGCGAGATAGACGATGGCCACGGTGATCGCGGCCATACGGAAATAACCGCTGTAGCTGATGAGGAAGGCGCACACGAAAACCGTGGCGAAAAGCCCGGCCAGCGACCAAGCGAAAGTCTCGGGCACCAAGGCCAGGGCGGCGACGCCCACCAAGCAGCCGATGACAGTGCCCGCCACGCGCAAGGCGGCCATCTGCACGGTGTCGGCCACGTAGACCTGGACCACGATGACCGTGGAGACCACGGCGATGTAGGGATAGAGCAACCCGGCCCAGGTGGCGCAGACGTAGGAAAGCGTGGCGGCCAGGGCCACCTTGGCCCCCTGGCGCAGGTTGAAGGGCAGGGTTTCAACGAAACGGTTCATCACACGACCTCGGCGGTCCTGGGCACGGAGTCGATCATATATAATCCTGTCTCCGTGCGGCGGCATTCGCCGTGCTCGTCGGCCATCCTTCCGCCAATGTCAACCGCCCGCCATCGCTTCGTCGCCCGAACCCTCCCTTGGCGGTCCGGGTTGATGCCAGACGCCATTCCGCAGCCCGTTCCGGGGACGCCAGATGCAAGGCGCTTTCGCGGCAACGCGGCGGGTGGCGCTTTTTGGGGCTGTTGCGGCCGTGTGCCCCTTGTTGTAGTTCTGGTCCCGTGAACAGGAGTCTTTCCACGCCATGAGCCGAGAACTCGTCGACGTGGCGATCAACGTCCTGGGCAAGCCCGCCCAGACCACGCTCGCCCTGGTCTCCCTGCTGCGCCACAGCGGCCATCGCATCGACAAGGTGTTCTTCATCGAGGAGAACAACCCCATCAACGATAACTACGCCCATTCGGCGCTGCTCGACCTGCTCGGCGACCGCGCCCTGCGCTTTCGCCCCAGGCTGTGCAACTGGCGCTATCCCATGAACGCCGCGCGCATGGGCGACGCCTCCTACCGTCACGCCCTGCGCTACCAGTACGCCTTCGAGCGCACTGACAAGCGCCTGCTCCTGCTCATCCACAACGACTGCGAATTCGTCGGCGACGCCGTGGGGCTTTTGCAGGCGGCCATGGAGGGGCAGGCGGGCGCGGGCGAGATCGGCCAGTGCCATCTCTGCCCGGCCATGCACCTGGGCCGCTGCGGTCCTGGCCGCTACCGGGAGTACAGGCCGGATTTCAAGGAGCTTTGCGGGCTGTACGCGGCGCTCGACCCCGCCATCTATCGCCGCCGCTACCTGGACGAGCCGCGCGAGGATCTGCGCAAGCGTCCCTGGCCGCTGCCCGAATGCCGCCTGAACGAGTTCTGCTGCCTGATCGACGTGGCCGAAACGCTGCCCCTGACCATGCCGCGGGGGCCGGCCGTGCCGTTCGGGGCCTACCTGGACCTGGGCAACCCCGAGACCGGCAACGGCGTGCTCGACATCGGCGTGGCCTGGTTCCGCGACATGGTCCACCTGGGGATGTCCTTTCGCCACGTGCCGCTGGCCAAGGTGGTGCGCCACGACGTGGGCTGGACCTCGCTCTTCGACGAGGATCTCTACACCCGGCGCGAGCAACGCGCCCTGGACATCCTGGCCGCGAAATATTCCTGAGCGGGCCGCAGGCTGGAGCGGATTATGGCAGCTATTTTAGCAGGCGTTTTCCTCCCTTTTCGTGTGGCAGGCCAAAGCAATCGGTGATATTCTTGAAAATAGTTTCGATTTTTGCGCCCGCCGGGCCTGAGTCTGCGGAAAACCCGGCATTTGGCGCTTTACGGCCGCGCCCTGGGAGCGTATAGCCCGGCCTCCACCGCCGGACTTTCTCCCGCCACGGCCGCGAACCGGCCGCACGAATCACAAGGATACCATATGGAACCGCTCAAATTCGACGACCTCGCCCTGTCCACGGAAACGCTCAAGGCCATCAAGGACATGGGGTTCGAGGAAGCCTCGCCCGTCCAGGCCCTGGCCATCCCCTTCCTGCTTCAGGGCCGCGACGTCATTGGCCAGGCCCAGACCGGCACCGGCAAGACCGCCGCTTTCGGCATCCCCATCCTGGAGGCCATCGACCCGGCCGATCGCCGCGTGCAGGCCATCGTTCTCTGCCCCACGCGCGAGTTGGCTATCCAGGTGGCCGAAGAGATCAACGCCCTGGCCAAGTACCGGCGTGGGGTCAGCGTCCTGCCCGTGTACGGCGGGCAGCCCATCGACCGCCAGTTCAGGGCTCTCAAGCAGGGCGCGCAGGTGGTTATCGGCACGCCGGGCCGGGTCATGGACCACATGGAGCGCGGCACGCTCAAGCTCGACGCGGTACGCGTCGCCGTGCTCGACGAGGCCGACGTGATGCTCGACATGGGCTTTCGCGAGGACATCGAGCACATCCTGAGCGCCGTGCCCGAAGAACGGCAGACCGTGTTCTTTTCGGCCACCATGCCGCCCGAAATTTTGCGCCTGGCCAAGCAGTTCCTGCGCGACCCGGCCATGGCCAAGGTCTCGCCCAAGGAGCTGACCGTGCCAGGCGTGGAGCAGATCGCCTACGAGGTGCACCGCTCCGCGCGCCTGGACGCCATGTGCCGCGTCATCGACGTGACCAACCCCAAGCTGTCCATCGTCTTCGCCAACACCAAGCGCGGCGTGGAGCAGATCGGCGAGCACCTGCAGGCGCGCGGCTACCTGGCCGATATCCTGCACGGCGACATGAGCCAGGCCCTGCGCGACCGGGTCATGAACAAGTTCCGGGCCGGGACCATCGAGATCCTCGTGGCCACGGACGTGGCAGCGCGCGGCATCGACGTGGACGACATCGAGGCGGTCTTCAACTACGACATCCCAAGCGACGTGGAGAACTACGTGCACCGCATCGGCCGCACCGGCCGGGCCGGGCGCACGGGCCGGGCCTTCACCTTCGTCTGGGGCAAGGAATTTTACAAGCTGCGCGACATCCAGCACTACACCAAGGCGCGGGTGGTGCAGCAGCGCGTGCCCAGCCTCTCGGACGTGGAGCAGGCCAAAACCGCCAAGTTCCTCGGGCTCGTGCGCGAGACCATCGCCACGGGCGGCCTGGACAAGCAGCTTCGCCTAGCCGAGAGCTTCGTGGAGCAGGAAGAGGCGTCCTCGCTGGAGCTTGCCGCCGCGCTGCTCAAGATGCTCATGGGGCCGGAGGCCGAGGCCGAGGAGAAAGGGCCGCGCCAGGGCAGCCACGATTTCGGCGACACCGGAGCGCAGCCGGGCATGGTGCGGCTCAGGCTCGACGTGGGCCGCGCGCACGACGTACAGGTCAAGGACGTGGTCGGGGCCATCGCGGGCGAGACGGGGCTTCCCGGCCGCCTCATCGGCAAGATCGGCATCTTCGAGCAGGCGACCTTTGTGGAAGTGCCCGAGGAATACGGCGCGGACGTTTTGAAGATCATGAACGGCAACCAGATTCGCGGCAACCGGCTGCATGTGGAGCCAGCCGCCCCGAACGACGGCCTGATGTCCGACATGCCCCGCCGCGACGGGCGTCCGGGGGGCTTTGCCCCCCGCGGCGGCAAGCGGCCTTTCGCGAGCAAGGGCGGTTATGGCGGCGCGGGCGGCAAGGGCAAGCCGGGAGGCAAGCCCGGCGGCAAGCGTCCCTTCCCGCCCAAGGGCGGCCGGGGGGATTAGCCGCTCCACGGCATCGCCAACGGTCTCAATTTCTCAGGCCGGCCAAAAGGTTCCAGATGCAAGGCGCAAGATACGTTCAAACCCTCGCGTATTTCGCATACGCGAGGGTTTGAACTTTTCACAGCAACGCAGCAGATGGGATATCTGGGGCGGCCTGAGCGCTCCGGCCTTAGCCGGAGCGCTCAACCTCGGAATTAGGGCCAGCGTTGGCCAGAAGCGCTATGCCCGCGCGCTGCGGATCGACGAGAAGCGCCGCGTCATGGCCCGGTGGGACAGGCTCTTGGCCCGCGCTATCGACGAAAGGCCGGAGCCCGGCAAGGTCATTTTGATCCGCACAGCGGGCGGGGGTTGACCATGTACCATTTATTAGTACATGGAAGAGGCAGGTATGCAGTGGACGGTTGAAATCACCCCCAAGGCGCACAAGGGTCTTCGCAAGCTGCCCGAGCAAGTGCGACGAGCATTGGTCCTGCTCATGGCGGACATTGAGGAGGGCGGGCCGGTGCGGGGCGACTGGCCGAATTATTCCAAGCTGGCCCCTGGCCGCCACCACTGCCATTTGAAGAAAGGCAAGCCGACCTACGTCGCGGTATGGGAAGAAAGCGACCGGGGTATCCGGCTTGTGGAGGTGACGTATGCAGGAACGCACGAGAAAGCCCCGTACTGACGCCGTGGCGCTGTGCTTCACCGGCCCCAAGGGCAAGGCAAAGGAAGCGCGTGCGGTCATGCTGGCGCTCGGATTCACGGAAGGCGAGAAGGCCGTTCCCTGGCGCGAGGCCCTGGGCTACTCCGATGATGAACTGCCCGGCGTCTTTCTTTCGGGCGCGAGGTATCGGGAGGGCATGACGCAGGAGGAGCTTGCCGCGAAGACCGGCATTCCCCGGCGGCATATTTCCGAAATGGAGCATGGCAAGCGGACCATCGGCAGGCAGAACGCCCGCAAGCTGGCCGAGGCCCTGGGCGTGGACGCCCGGCGTTTTCTGGCCGTGTGAGGCGTGGAGCACGGCAAGATCGGCTGCGAAGAAGGTTATGCGCGCGTTGAAATTGACTGGAAAAGACTTCTCGCGTCGCAATCAGGCATACTGGGAGGGCATCGTTTTCGAGAGGTTCAAATCCGAAGTTGCGGACCATTCCAGTCCCAGGGTTGAAGCTGTCCCTTGACGGGCACGGGCTCGACCATTCTGGCATTGGCGAGCACCCATGCCCATTGCCCGTCGCACGCCCCGTCCTCAAAATCCATGTATGCTGCATCTGCATCGTCCATCGTGAGAGGACGGCAGTCCACCATGTCCACCACGCAGACAGCGCATCCACACGGCAGAGGCACCCCGTCGTCGTCCAGAAACACGGGCTTGGCCGTGGCGCAGATCACGAGCGGCCCACGGTATTTCCATGGGCGAGACCGTATCTCGATTGTCTTGATACCCTCAGCAATGAGTTGCGCCCAAGGTTGACGTACAGAGAGAGCTTTCATGGGCTTTGCATAGCTTATATCGGCATCCAATATCCAATAAAACGGCTGCGCACTCGCGCGGACTTTCAGCGGAACGGACACCTGGATGGACACCTTGAGGCCGAAAAAAGAAGAGGAGGCTGCGGATTTCTCTGCAACCTCCTGAGTTCTCTGGAGCCAGCTGGGGGACTTGAACCCCCGGCCTGCTGATTACGAATCAGCTGCTCTACCAACTGAGCTAAGCTGGCATGACAAGGGAGGTTTACCTATCCATTCCCCGCCCGGCAGTCAAGAGGCGCGAGGCACGATCACGGCCGCCGCGCAGTTCGCATACGCGAGGGTTTGAACGTGTCGCTACAACGCGGCAGATGGGGCTTTTTCGGCAACCTGCCCCCTACTTGCACCTGTCCGCGTCCTGGCCGGACGACGTGGCCTTGAGATCGGCCACGACCTGGTCGAGTTCCACGGTCAGCCGCACCAGCCCTTCCACCGCGTGCTCGGCCTCTTCCATGGCCTGGGCGCTCGTCTCGGCCTCGCGCGCGATGTCCTCGATGGAGCCCGCCACGGCCTCGCTCGACGAAGACTGCTCCTCGGCCGCCGCCGCGATGCCCTGCACGCTATCCGCCGTCTTCTCGGTCAGCCCCACGATCTCGGCCAGCACACGGCCCGACTCGTCCATGCGTTTGGTGTTCGTTTCGATGGCCCCCACGGCCGCGTCGGTGCCCGAGACGCTGCGCGTGACGCTTTCGCGGATTCCGGCCACGGCCTTGGCCACCTCGCCCGTGGCCTGCATGGTCTTCTCGGCGAGCTTTCTGACCTCGTCGGCCACCACGGCGAAGCCCCGGCCAGCGTCACCCGCGCGCGCGGCCTCGATGGCGGCGTTGAGCGCCAGCAGATTCGTCTGGTCCGCGATATCGGTGATGACCGAGGTCACCGCGCCGATGCCTTCGGCTTGGCGGCCGAGCTCGCCCATGTCGGCCTTGAGGTTCGCGGCCTGCTTGGCCACGCCCTCCATGCCGCGCCGTACCTCGGTAACGGCCGCCGCGCCCTCCTGGGCCCTTTGCCGGGCGTTGTCGGCCAGACCGGCGGCCGTGGACGCGCCCTTGGCCACTTCCAGGATGGCCGCGTTCATCTCGCCCATGGAGACCGCCACCTGCGAGGCGGCGTCGCGCTGCCGTCCCACGGCCTCGCCCGCCTGCGACACCTGGGCGCGCAGCGAGGCGGCCGAGTCGGTCAGATCGCGCGAGACGGACGTGGCCTTGGCCGCCGCCGCGGTCATCAGATCGTTCTGGGCGCAGATGCGCGCCTCCTGCTCCTTGATGGTGGTCATGTCCAGATACAGGCACAGGCCGCCGATACAGCGGTTGTCCAGGTCGTAGAGGGGGAAGACATTGGCCAGCACGTGGCGTTGTCCGCCCTTGTGGCCCGTTATGGTGACTTCGAGATTGCGGAATATCTGGCCCTCGCGGATGGACTTGCCCACAGCGGTCTGACGGCCCGGATCGTTGTAGAAGATTTCGGCCAGGGTGCGGCCGAGCTGCTTTTGCGGCGGACCGTCGATCTGGACCATGTCCATGCAGGCCTGGTTGGTGGCCACGGCCTTCTCCTGTGCGTCCACGAGCAGATAAGGCATGGGCAGGCCGCCCAGGATGCCGGAAGTGAGCCCCTTGGTGCGCTTCATCTCGGCCACGAGGTCCGCCAAGGCGGCTGCCGTGCGCGTGACCTCAGCGGGTGCTCCCGCGAGCTCCGGCGGCTTCGTCGAGAAATCACCCGCCGCCACGGCCGCGACATGGGTCGAAACCGAATCCAGGGAACGCGAAAGTCCTACCGCGGTCAGAAGCCCGGCGCCAAGGAAGAGAACCACGGCCACGCCCCATGCCCCGAGCGGCGCGAGGGTATCCCCGGAGGCCCAGACAATGGCGAGGAAAACAACGGCCGCGATGGATTGCGTGATCAACAGACGTCCGGCAATACGCATGATCCCTCCTGCCCGCGTTGACCCGGCGCGGATTTGTCATTTCATTAATTCTATAATGGCACACAACCTTGCCCGAGTGAAGCCGCAAAGGGGCCCCAACGCAGGGAGAAGCAATAAATGCCCCGCATGAAGTCCGAGATGCGCAAAACGCCAATGACTCGCACAAACGAAAAGGCCGCCCCGGTGTGCGCACACCGGGGCGGCCCTCCTGCGGGATCGCGGTTCGCCCGCGAGGGTCAGCTCAGTATCTGGTAGGCGGTCACGGCCGCGGCAAAGGCCAGGGCGGTGTTGAAAACCATGGAGAACACGGCCCAGCCCCAGGAGCCGGACTCCTGGCGGATGGTGAAGACGGTCATGAAGCACGGCGCGTAGAGCATGGTGAAGAGGATGAGGCTCACGCCCTTGGCCATGGTCCATCCCGGCTCGTTCTTCAGCCGCTCCATGAGCGGCTCGGCCTCCTCGGGGTCGGTCTCGCCCAGGGAATAGGCCGTGCCCAGGGTGGAGACGATGACCTCCTTGGCCGCGAATCCGGCGGCCAGGGCGATGTTTGTGCGCCATTCGTACCCGGCCCACTTGGTGACGCCCTCAAGCGCCACGCCGAATCGTCCGGCCAGCGAATTCTTGAGCGCGGCCATGGCCTCCTCGGCCTCCACCTCGGCCAGGGCGTCCTCGAACCCGGCGACGAGATCCTCGTCGCCCAGGGTCTCGGCCTCGGCCACCTGGGCCTCGATCTGGGTCCGGGCCGTCTCGAACTGCTCGACATCGCTCTCGGGCAGGCCCGGGTAGGTCATGGCGGCCCACAGCAGGATGGAGATGGGCAGGACCACGGTGGTGGCCCGCTTGATGAAGTGCCAGGTGCGCTCCCAGGTGTGGATGCACATGCCGCGCAGCGTGGGCAGGCGGTAGGGTGGCAGTTCCATGACGAAGGGCGTGGAAGGGCCGGAGATGACGGTGGAACGCAGCAGCTTGGCCACCAGCAGGGCGATCAGCCAAGCCGCGAGCGTGACCAGGAACATGGCCTGGGCCTGGTTGTCGGGGAAGAAGATGGCCACGAGCATGAGGAACACGGGCAGCTTGGCGCCGCAGGTCATGAAGGGCGCGGTGAGCACCGTGGCCAGCTTCTCGCGACGGCTGCGCAGGGTGCGCGCGGCCATCACGCCGGGCACGGCGCATCCGCCCGCGATGCCGCCGGAGACGATGAAAGGCATGACCGAGCAGCCGTGCAGCCCGAACATGCGGAAGAGGCGGTCCAGCATGTAGGCGATGCGCGCCATGTAGCCAGAGTCCTCGAGGAAGGAAATGATCAGGAAGATGATGGCGATGAGCGGCACGAAGCTGAGCACGCCGCCCACGCCGTCGATGACGCCAGAGACCACGAGCGAGCGCAGGTGCCCTTCGGGCAGGGCGGCTCCGGCCACGTCGCCGAGCCAGGAGAAGAAGTCGGCCATCCAGCCCATGGGGATGTCGCCCACCACGAAGGTGAACTGGTAGATGGCGTAGAGAATGCCGAGCATGGCGGCCGGGCCGAGCAGCTTGTGGGTCAGCACGGTGTCGATGCGATCGGAGAGCGCTACGCGGTCGATGCGGTTGAGCTGCACCACGTCCTGCTTGAGGATCGAAGAGATGAAGCCGTAGCGGTAGTCCGCGATGAGCGCCTCGGGGTAGGTGCCCAGGGTCTTCTGGCAGTGATCGGCCACCCGCTCGGCCATCTGGCCCAGCCGTTCGGCAAGGCCCTGGTCGCGGCCCCGGATCATGTCCATGACCTCGGCGTCGCCCTCCAGGTACTTGATGGCCAGCCAGCGCGGGGCGTAGTCCGCGTCCGAAAAGCCTGCCTGCCCGAGCATTTCCGCCATTTCCGCAATGACCGGGTCGAGATCCGGACCGTAGGAGATGACCAGGGGCAGCTTCTCGCCCTTGCGTTTGTCCGCGAGGCGGGCGGCGGCCAGGGCCGTCTCCTCCACGCCCCGGCCGGTGCGGGCCACGGTCTCGATCACGGGCGCGCCCAGAAGCTCGGAGAGGCGCTTGACGTTGATGGTCAGGCCCTGGCGCTTGGCCTCGTCCATCATGTTCAGCGAGACCACCAGAGGCACGCCGATCTCGAGGAGCTGGACCGTGAGGTAGAGGTTGCGCTCCAAAACGCCCGCGTTGACCACGTTGATCACCGCGTCCGGCTTTTCCTCGATGAGCACGCGGCGCGCGACGAGCTCTTCCTGGCTGTAGGCGGTCAGGGAATAGGTTCCCGGCAGGTCGGTGATGCGAAGCTCCGTGTCGCCGGCCTTGGCCGTGCCCACCTTGCGCTCCACGGTGATGCCCGGGTAGTTGCCCACATGCTGGCGGGCGCCGGTGAGGGCGTTGAAGACGGTGGTTTTTCCGGCGTTGGGGTTTCCGGCGAGGGCGATGGCGCAGGCCTTGGTCATGAACGGGCTCCTTGCGTGGGCGCGATGGGCGTGACGAGGATGTTGTCGGCCTCGTTGTTGCGCAGGGTCAGGGTGAAATTCTTCAGGCGCAGGGCCACGGGGTCGTTCAGGGGCGCGCGGCCCACGACCTCGATCTCGGCTCCGGCCACGAGCCCCATGTCCCTGATGCGGCGGCCGAGCTCGCCCGAGGCCTTTACACGCGCGATGACCGCCCGCTGCCCGAGGGCCAGTTGACGAAGGCCGATAGTCGATTCCATGAATCCCCCTCAAAGGGCCGTCTCGTCACGTCAGGGCGCACACCCGCCCCTCCTCCCCACGCGGGGAAGCCCGTTTCGAAGACCCTGTTTCGTTGTTGTTTCGAGGCCCGGGTCAGCGAATCTCGTCCCTGGGCGAGGCCCCCAGGTCGTTTCGCGACGCGCACGAGCAGGAGCCGTCCTTGCCCGGCGAGGTCCCGCACGAGCCAGGCTGGCAGCCCGAGGCGCACTCGGAACCGCAGCCGCACCCTCCCTTGCGGGAGGCCAGAATCTGGCGCGCGACCACGGCGGCGGCCAGGGCCACGATGACGACGACGATGGCGGTGTCCACTCGATACCCCCTAATTTTGGACCGGCGAGGCGAGCACCTTCTCGGCCATGCCCTGACCGATGACGAGATCCGCGCCGCGCACCCTGATGCGGCAGCCGCCCGGCCCGGCCGAATCGACAATCACCCGCGTGCCAGGGGTCAGCCCCAGGGCGCACAGGCGGCACCTGCACTGCCCGCCCGCGCAATCGCAAAAACGCTCGATCGTGACCGTGCTTCCGCTGGGGAAGTCGCTCAGGGGCTTATGGGAGCACAGGGAACACATGGGGCACCTCGGTCGTCATTGTTGCACTACACTTTATTCAAATGAGAATGATTGTCAACACCCTTTTCGGCGTTCTCCGCTGATTTTCTTGCCATCTGCGAAATTTTTTCCCACAGCCGGGGGATCTGCCGGACCGGACGCGACCTCGCCCGACTCCATGCGCCGCGCCGCGGGATTGGCCGCAAAGCGCGGCGGACGGCGCTTCCCCAGGCCACCCAAAGCCACAGGATGCACGACGCACAAAAGCGCTAGGCCCGACGCGTAAATGACGCGCGAGGGTCCGGCGCTTTTGCTGCAACGCCGCAGATGGCGTCTTTTCAGTGGCCTGGAGGGTTATTCCTTGGCGCGACAGCGAGGACAGATGCCATAGAGGCACATGCTGTGGCCGGTCAGGCGATAGCCGTGCTTGGCGGCGAGATCTTCCTGAAGGCGCTCGATGCGTTCGTCCGCCACCTCCACGGTGGCCCGGCAGCGCTGGCAGATGAGATGGTCGTGGTGCTCGTCGTGGAAGCCGTGCTCGTAGCGGGCCACGCCCTCGGCGAAGTCCACTTCCTTGGCTATGCCGGAATCGGAGAGGAGCTTGAGGGTGCGGTAGACCGTGGCTTGCCCCACGGTGTTGTCCACCTCGCGCACCCGATGGTAGAGATCCTCGGAGGAAAGGTGCCCTTCCGAGGCGAGGAAAGCGTCGAGAATACGCATGCGCTGCGGCGTCATCTTCAGCCGCTTTCGTGCCAGATAGTCACGAAAGGCCTCGCGCTGCTCGCGTTCAAGGACGTCCCGCTTTCCCATACACGATCCCCTACCCTCTTGCCCCCGCGAATGTCAACGCGAGGCGCGTGGAAACAGTCGTTCCGGCCCTTGCCCGCGCGCACGAAAAAAGGATATGCATTTTCCGTCGCGAGGGAGGTTTTTTTGGTGGAGATGAACAAGCCCGGCCCGGAGAAGGACGGCATCCTGGTCCTCGTGGCCGAGGACGACGCCATCATCCGGGAACAGATGGCCATGACCCTGCGCCGGGCCGGGATGCGTGTCATCACGGCCGTCGACGGCCACGAGGCCTTCGAGACGTACCTGCGCAGCTTCCCCGACCTCGTCGTATCCGACATCCGCATGCCACGCATGGACGGCCTGGAACTTGCGCGACGCATCCGTGAGATGTCCAACGACGTCTGCATCATTCTTGTCTCGGCCTACTCGGACAACGAAACCCTTTTCGCCTCCATCAATCTGCGCGTGGACGGCTTCGCGCGCAAGCCCGTGCTTCCCGACGAGTTGGTCAGCCTCACGCGGCGTTGCAACCTGCACGGCCGCGGCGAGCGCTCCTTGCTCAGCAAGGTCATGGACCACAACCCTGACATGTTCCTGACCACGGACGGCGAGCGGGCACTGTACGTGAACCAGCCGCTGATGCGCTTTTTGGGCATAGCGAGCATCGAGGGACACGACGCCCTGCACATGCTCGGCACCCGCATCACCCCCGCGCACGCCGCCAAGCATCCAGATTCGCCCCAACCGCACGCTGCCTCCGTCTCCTGGATCGCGGATCTCGTTCGCCAGGGGGGTGGCGCCGATCCGCTGCTCGCGGTGAGCACACCAACAGGTCGCGAGCCCGAGCCGCCGCAACGCACCTTCCTGGTCAGGGTTGGTCGCCTGCCCCTGGAAGACACGGTCTTCTCCATCGTCAGCTTCGCGGACGTGACCCGCATCCAGGAAGAGCGGGACTTCTACCTCGAACTGGCGCTCAAGGATTCGCTCACAGGCCTTGGCAACCGCCGCCGCCTCATGGACGAGCTGGCCAAGGAGGCCGTGCGCGCTGGCCGCTACGCCAAGGACTTGAGCATCATCATCCTGGATATCGACGATTTCAAGGTCCTGAACGACACCCACGGCCACCAGGTGGGCGACCACGTGCTGTGCGAGATAGCGCGGATCATGGAGGAGAACGTGCGCCAGGTGGATCTTCTTGCCCGACACGGCGGCGAGGAGTTCTGCTGCCTGGCCCCGGAAACGGGTCTGGAGGGGGCGCAGGAGATGGCCGAAAAGCTCAGGCGCCGCATCGCCCTGCACGATTTCGACGTGGCCGGGCGCGTCACGGCCAGCTTCGGGGTGGCGCTCTTCGATCCATCGGAAACCCCTGAACAGTTCATGGCCCGGGCCGACAAGGCCCTCTATCAGGCCAAACGCCAGGGCAAGAATCAGGTCTGCGTCGCGGACGCGCCGGAAACGGCCTGACCGCTCTCAATCCTTCCACATCTCGCGGATGGCGCGAATCTCCTCGATGCGCGCGAGAAATGCCTCGACCACGCGCGGATCGAACTGGCTGCCCGCCCCCGCCCGGATGATCTCGCGGCACTCCTCTTCGGGGAAGGCCTTCTTGTAGGGCCTGTCGCTGCACAATGCGTCGTAGACGTCCACGATGGAGACGATCCTGGCCTCGATGGGGATTTCCTCCCCGCGCAGGCCGAAGGGATAGCCGCTCCCGTCCCACCGCTCATGGTGAAACAGGGCCAGAGAGCGGGCCAGGTCGAGCAGTTCGTTGTCGCCCTGGCGCACGGCTCTTTCGGAGTCCAGGCACGCGCCGTGGGCCGCGTCGCGGCTGTCCAGGGGGCCAAGGATCTCGCAGCCGAAGATGCAGTGCCGCTTCATGACCTCCCACTCGGTGGCCGTGAGGGGTCCGGGCTTGAGTAACACCTCGTCGGGCACGCCGATCTTGCCCACGTCGTGCAACGGCGCACAGTCGCGCACCATCTCGCAGCGTTCGTCGGCAAGCCCGAGTTCGCAGGCCAAGAGCGCGCTGATCTCGCCAACCCGAAAGACATGGCGGCCGGTCTCGTTGTCCTTGTATTCGGCGGCGCGGCTGAGCCGCTGCATGACCTGTCGCCGCGTGGCCTCGACCTCGGCCGTGCGCTCGCGCACGAGCCGCTCCAGATTCGTCTGATATTCGCGGTTCTCGCGCACGAGCCGGGCGCGCTCGAAGACCTTGTCCAGGGTGTGGCGCAACACGTCGAAGGCGTGCAGGGGCTTGGTGATGAAATCCCAGGCGCCCATGCGCATGGCGCGAAGCGCGTCCTCCACGACGCCGACGCCCGAAAGGACGACGATGGGGATGTTGTCCGTCTCCTCCACGGCGTGACGGATGAAGGAGTAGCCATCCATGCCGGGCATGTTCAGGTCCACGAGCATGGCGCCCAGGCGGCCTTGGTTGGCGCGCATGATCTCAAGACCCTCAAGCCCGTCCCCGGCCTCCAGGGTCTCGTAATCGAGGTCTTCCAGATAGGCGCACAAGGAGCGCCTGAGCCCCGCCTCGTCGTCGATGACCAAAATCACCATCTAGTCCTCCCCGTGCACGGGGGTCCGCAACCGCTCCCTGATGCGTTCGAGTATCTTGTCGATGTCCGCCGGCTTGAGGAACACGTCGTCCCGGGTGAGGCCCACCCCGCGCATCTCCTCGGTCAGGGCCAGCCCCACCGAGCCCGTGTGGACAATGAAGCGCGGACACAGGCCGCTCTCCCTGGCCGCCAGGATGAAGGCCGCGCCGTCCATGCCCGGCAGCCGAATATCGACCATACACAGATCCACCGGCTGCCGCGCGAGTAGCCCCAGCGCCTCCTCGGCCGAACCCGCGCCCACGAGGTCGAACTCGTCGTAGTCGCCCAGGTAGTCGATGAGCAGTTCCCTGATCCGCTCCTCGTCGTCAAGGATAAGGACCATCGGCCGCGTGGCGTTCATGAGCGCTCCCCTCCGTGCGCATCCAACGGCAGTTCGATGGTGAACATCGTGCCCCGCCCGGTGGATGAATCCACGGCTATGGAGCCGCCATGCCCTTTGGTGACGATGAAATACGAAACCGACAACCCGAGCCCGGTTCCAACGCCCGTCGGCTTGGTGGTGAAGAAGGGTTCGAAAATGCGGCGCTGTGTTTCCTGGTCCATTCCGGGTCCGTTGTCCTCGATCTCGATGCGCGCCATGCCCCCTGAAACGCGCGCCCGGATGACGATCCGGGGCGCGGCGACCGCTGGCTCGGCCGAGGCCATGGCCTGGGCCGCGTTGCGCAGCAGATTCAAAACCACCTGCTCGATCTCGGTCTGCGCGCAGACGACATGGGGCATGTCCGGCGCGATGTCACGGATAATCTCGATCTTCCTGAAGTCATAT
Organism: Alkalidesulfovibrio alkalitolerans DSM 16529; assembly: GCF_000422245.1. Lineage (NCBI taxonomy): Bacteria > Pseudomonadati > Thermodesulfobacteriota > Desulfovibrionia > Desulfovibrionales > Desulfovibrionaceae > Alkalidesulfovibrio > Alkalidesulfovibrio alkalitolerans. The sequence goes on along the minus strand of NZ_ATHI01000003.1, from coordinate 80,819 downwards.
GATTTTTTGAGGTCGTAGTCGCTCGACGCCAGGGTCACGGCCCGCTCGATAAGGGCCGAAAGATCGCACGGCCCGCGCACCGATCCGCTCTGCCTACTGAAGTCGAGCATGTGCCTGACGATACCCGAGGCGCGCACGGCCGCGGACCGGATGTCCTCCACGAAGACGTCGATCTTGCGGGCGCTCACGTAGTCCGAGAGTTTTTCCATGTCGAGGCCGAGCCCGGCCGCGACCGCGACGTTCTTCTCGAAATCCGGCCGCAGTCGCTGGATGACGTTGTTCGCCGCCTGAAGCACGATTCCTAAGGGATTGTTGATCTCGTGCGCGATTCCGGCCGCGATGCCGCCGAGCGAGACCATCTTCTCGGTCTGGACCATCATGGCCTCCATCTGCTTGCGCTCGGTCACGTCGCGGATGAAACCAAGGCAGAGTGTTTCACCGTGGACGCTCATAGAGACAAGGGAGACCTCGACAGTAAACTGCTCGCCGCTGCAGCGCCGGTGGCGCCATTCGAAGAACTGCGGCCGCCCCGCGACGGCCTTTTCGATCAATTCCCGCGCGGCCTGGCCCGAGTCGCTACCGTCGGGCTGGGTCTTGGGAGAGAATTCGGCCGGATTTGCGCCGATCAACGCCTCCTTGGAGCAGCCGAACATCTCAGAGGCGTAGGTGTTGCACTCCACGATCCGCCCGTCCTTGATGATCAGGATGGCGTCCTTGGCGGCTTCGAAAAGCACCCGGTACTTCTCTTCGCTGATCTTGCGCTCGGTCACGTCGCTGACGATGGTGCCGATGTACGTGCCGTCGTCCTGCGGGATGGCGAACTTGCGCATTTCGAGGATCTTCACCCTGCCGCTCTCGGCGTCCCATACCTCGTCGTAGACCACAAAGCCGTCCCGCAGGGCCTTTTGATCCATCTCGACCATCCTGGCCGCCACCTCGGGCGAGAACAACTCGCCGGGCGTCCTGCCATGCCAGTCCTTGACCGGGAATGTGTCGAGGAACTGTTGGTTGAAGTACACGAACCGTGACCGCGCGTCCTTGATGACCACAAGACCCGGCAGATGTTCCATGAAGGCTCTGAAACGCGATTCGCTGGCCTGAAGAGCATTCTCGGCCCGGCTGCGTTCGTCGACCTCGGCCGCCAGCGCCCGGTTCTGGCGTCGCAAGACCAGGGCGAAGAGAAACAGCGGCGTGGAGAAGACCAGAAGCAGCGCGAAGGCCAAAACGTAGGCCCAGCGCACCAGGGCGATCTGCTGGCCAAGGATGGCTTGCAGATATTTGCCCGTGCCGATGTAACACTGTAGTTCCGGAATGCCGACGACATAGGAGAGTTTGAGCTCGGGCACGTTGGAGCCGGGCGGCAGGTAGGCGTAGGTCACGTAGCCGCCCTCGGAGCTGTCCCTGGCCGTGCGCACCAGCTCCTGAATGATGGGAAAGCCGTCCGGGTCGCGCATCTCCCATTGGTTGGTGCCCACGAGTTCCGGCGCGTAGGGCTGCACGAGCATGGTCCCGTCGTAAGCGCTCATGAAGATGTAGTTCTTGCCCTGCTCGTCGTCGTAGGTCATGCGGCCGACCAGGATCTGGATACGCGCGATGGCCTCGTCGCGGTCGCTACGGCCCTGGCGGACGTCCTCGACGATGGGCTCGATGGCGTTGCGCGCCAGGGTGACCATCTCGCGGAGATTGGCGCGACGCTGCATCTCGGATTCGCTGATGTAGGAATCCGTCCAGAGCTTGAAGATGAGAAAGAAGCAGGCCAGGGCAAAGAGGACGCCCAGGCCGATGAGCACCAGCAGGCGGTGCGTGACGATGCGCTCGCCTCCCCAGGCGAAGCGGCTCCAGACTGAAGAAGAGCCCTCGCGGCCCCCGGCCTCGTGGTCCGTTGGCCGCTTCATCAGAAACCGTTCCTCGCGTCCGTGTCCATCGTCGTCCCCCGCGTCCCGCAAAACGCCCCGCCCCTCTGGGCGCAAGTCCCATCCTGACGCGAAACCCTACCCCCTGACACTATCGATCGTCAAGAAAAGCGGGATGGTGGAACAAAGGTGCCGAACACGGAAAGATCAACTACGGGGCGCGGCCTTGGCGGCCAGTGATGCCCATAGGTCGAGATAGCGACCAGCCATGGCTGCAATGGAGAATTCCCGCTCGATGCGCTCGCGGGCGCGGCGGCCAAGGGCTTCCTTTTCATCGGGGGGAAGCGTCAGGATGTCGAGGATCGCTCGGCTGAGCGCGTCGGCGTCGCCGCGCGGCACGACCCGGCCCTCCCCACCCACGATCAGAGCCGCGTCGCCCGCGTCCGTGGTCGCGCAAGGCACGCCGCAGGCCATGGCCTCGCCCAGAACGTTGAGGAAGCCCTCGCTACGCGAGGACAATACCAGACAGTCCAAGGCCGAGAGCACGGCAGGCACGTCGTCGCGTGGGCCGAGCAGCCGCACGCGGCCCTCCAGCCCGTGTCTGCGCAAAAGCCGCTGCGCCGCCCCGTCGTTCGGCCCAAGCCACTGACCGCAGAACACGGCGCGAACATCTTCCTGCCGAGCGGTTACAAAAGAAAGAGCGCGACACAAAAGCGGCAGGTTCTTCATGGCGTCCAGGCGGCCCACGAAACCGATCAGGGGTTGATCTGCAGTCATGCCCCACTCGGCCCGGAGGCGCGCGCGGGCCGTGGCGTCGGGAGCGAAACGTCCGGTGTCGAACCCGTTGGGGATGACCGTGAAGTCTCCCGCGTAGCCGAGCTTTCGATGATGCTCCACGGCGGCGCGCGAGTTGGTGACGATGGCTTGAGGCAGACGCGAGAGAAGGGCCAAGAGGCGTACCGTGAGCCGCGTGGCCAACCGGTAGTGCGAAAGATCCATGTCCGCGCAGCGGATGTTCCAGGCCACAGGCACCGTCCTGTCTGGAAGGCCCGCCAGTCGCGCGGCCAGAAAGCCCATGAAATCGGCGTGATACAGCCAGGTCTGGACCACATCCGGCGCAAACTCGCGCACGATCCTGGTCAGACGTCCCACGCGAAGCAGCGCCGCGGGGCTCGGCGAAACGTCGATACTTTGTACCGTGGCCCCGGCTGCCCGGGCGGCAGCGGCAAGAGCGCCTTCGGGCAGAAGGCTCACGATACGATGCTCTATCTCGGGCGTGGCCGCCACGAGCTTGACCAGCGAGGTTTCGGCCCCGCCCAGGCCAAGGCCGGTGATGACGTGCAGCACCCTCACGTCGCGCCTCCCGCGATCCAATGCTCGTGCCAAGCCTGGAGCATGAGCGCGTTCCAGAGCAGTGAATGGCGCGAAGTGTCGCCGGCGAGGTACGCCTTCCAAAGCTTTCGGACGGGCTCGGGATCGAGCAGCCCTGCCACGCTCAGGGAGCGGCGCGAAAGAAGCGGCTCCGCCCACTCGCGCAGTTCGTGGCCGAGCCAAGCCTCCACAGGCAGGGTGAAGCCCGCCTTGGGTCGTTCGAAGAGGCGCGGGGGCAGCCGCCGGGCCAAAAGGCGGCGCAACGGCTGCTTGCCCCTGCCCTCGCGCACGGTCGCCTCGGGCGGCAGCGCGGTCGCAAACTCCACCACGCGGTGGTCGAGAAAGGGCGAGCGGGCCTCGATGGACGCGCCCATGCTGGCCCGGTCGGCCTTGACCAGAATGTCGTCGGGCAGGTAGGCGGCCATGTCCCAGGCCTGCATCTGGCGCAGGCGGTCCGCGCCGCCGAGCAGCCAGCCGGGCTCGGTGAGCGGTGTGGACGGCTCGCTGCCGCCGACGACGAGCGCGGCCGGGTCCAGATGGTGCGAGACGAGTGCCCGATAGAAGGTGGGAAAATCGCGGCTCGACAAAAGCCCGGCGCGCCAGCGCAGCTTTCTGCCGCGCGGGCCGAGCAGATTCAGGCAGGCCCCGGGCGCAAGGGAGCACATCCCGGCCGCCAGCCGCCGAAGCGCCAGGGGAAAGCGTTCCACGTGGGCGAAGTGTGCGGCCCAGCCGTAGCGGGCGTAGCCCGCGAAGCACTCGTCCGCGCCATCGCCCGTGAGGGCCACCACCACCTCGCCCGCGAGCCGCTTGAACACGAGGTGCGTGGGCACTTGCGAGGCGTCGGCGAAGGGTTCGTCCCACATCCGGGGCAGATGCGGCACAAGGTCGAGCAGGTCGGTGGCGCTCACGGGCAGCACGGTGTGCGAGAGCCCCAGCGCGCGGGCCACTCTCCCGGCATGGGCCGACTCGTCGTAGGCCGCCTCGGAAAACCCCACGGTGAAGGCGCGCACCGGCGTCTCCCCGCCCACGGCCTCACGCATCAGCGCGGCCGTGAGCGACGAGTCGATGCCGCCCGAGAGCAGCACGCCCACGGGCACGTCCGCGATCATGCGCAGCCGCACCGCATCGGCCAAAAGGGGCGAGAGCGCCTCGGCAGCCTCGTCGGGACCGCCCGCAAAGGGCTCGGCCACACCGCGTTGCCAGACCTCGCGCAGGCTCCAGTAGGGGATGACCTCGGGCTTGGATGCGCCAGGGGCGAAGCGTGCCAGACAGCCTGGCGGGAGTTTGCGCGCGGCGCGGTAGATGGTTAGCGGCGCGGGAATGTAATTGTGGCGCATGAAGAGCGTCACGGCCTCGCGGTCGATGTCGGGGTCAAAGTCCGGCAATGCGCGCAAAGCCTTCAGCTCCGAGGCGAAGGCCAGGCCGCTCGCGGCCCCGCCGCCCATAACCGCGTAATAGAGCGGCTTGACGCCGAGGCGGTCGCGGCACAGCCACAGCGTCTTTTCGGCCTCGTCCCACAGCCCGAAGGCGAACATGCCCACGAAACGCCCCACGGCCTGGGCAACGCCCCACTGCTCCACGGCCGCGAGCATGACCTCGGTGTCCGAGCCGCCCGAAAAGGCGTGGCCCAGGCCTTCGAGCTCCTGCCGAAGCTCGCGGAAATTGTATATCTCGCCGTTGTAGCTGACGGCGTAGCGGCCCGTGGCCGAGCGCATGGGCTGCGCCCCGGCGGGCGAAAGATCGATGATGGCCAGACGGCGATGCCCGAGGGCCACTCCCTCGGCGCTCCACGCGCCCGCGCCGTCTGGTCCGCGATGGGCCATGGTATCGGCCATGGCCCGGGCCAGCGGCTCGATATCCGCGCCCGCGCGCCCAGGCAGCACAAGGCCCGTAACGCCGCACACGGCTAGATGCCCATCCTTTGCGCGTGCCAGCGCCAAGCCGAGGCCACGATCTCTTCTATCTCAGTGATGCGCGGCCGCCAGCCGAGAAGCTCCTCGGCGGCCGAAGGGTCCGCCACCAGCCGGGAAGGATCGCCCGGACGGCGCGGGGCCACGGAATGCGGCACCTCGCGGCCGCCCACGCGGGCCACGGCGGCCACGATCTCGCGCACGCTGTTCCCCTGGCCCGTGCCCAGGTTGCAGATAAGGCTCTCGTCACGCTCCAGGATGCGGCGCAAGGCCAGCACGTGGGCCTCGGCCAGGTCGGTGACGTGGATGTAGTCGCGGATCGGTGTGCCGTCGGGCGTGTCCCAATCGTCGCCGAAGAGGCGCAGGGGCGGGGCCTTGCCCTGGGCCGCCAGAACGGCCAGGGGCACGAGATGCGTCTCCGGGGCATGTTCCTCGCCGATCTCTCCTTCAAGGTCGGCCCCGGCGGCGTTGAAATAGCGCAAGATGGCGTGGCGCAGGCCGTAGGCCGCCTCGAAGTCGGCCAGGATCTCCTCGACCATGCGCTTGGAACGGCCGTAAGGGTTCTCGGGCCGAAGCGGCGCGCTCACCGGGATGGGTACGCTGTCGGGCGTGCCGTAGACCGCGGCGGTGCTGGAGAAGACCACGGCGCGGCAGCCGTGGCGGCGGGCCGCGTCGAGCAGGCGCAGCGCGCCTCCCGTGTTGTTCTCGTAGTATTTGGCGGGCTCGGCCACGGACTCGCCCACCTGGATGAAGGCCGCGAAGTGCAGCACCCCGGCAAAGCGGTGGCGGGCAAAGAGGCCGTCGAGGAGTGCCGTGTCGTGGATGTCGCCGCGCACCAGCGGCCCCCATTTCACGGCCCACTCGTGGCCGGACGAGAGATCGTCGAGCACCAGGGGCTCGTACCCGGCCCGGGCCAGGGCCTTGCAGGCATGGCTGCCGATGTACCCCGCCCCGCCGGTGACGAGGATGGGAGCCGTCTTTGTCATAATCTTCATCCTTTCCAGCGCATGGTTTTCGGACCGAGCTGCCTTGCGGAAATCTCCATAAGCAATTCCTCGCTGCGCCGTACCATCGTATCAAGACCGAAAAGCGTCTCCACCCGCTCGCGGACACGCTCCGGCGACGAGCTGCCAGACGCAATGCGGCCCAGCATGTCCCGCATGGCATTGGCCAGGGCCTCGGGATCGCCCGGTCGAACCGTGATTCCCTCCTCGCCCACGATCAACGCGCAGTCGCCCACATCCGTGGCCACGCACGGCACTCCACAGGCCATGGCCTCGCACAGGACGTTCGGAAAACTCTCACTCGTCGAACTCAGCACGGCCAGATCGAGACCCGCGTAAAACTTCCGCATGTCCTCCATCTCGCCGAGCCAGTGAACGGCGTGGCCGATCCCGAGCGAATCCGCCAATTCACGAAGCCGGGCCGCAAAACCTGGCTCCCCTCCTCCCGCGCAGAGAAAATGTACGCCGCGATCCGATTCCAGTAAACATTTCGCCGCCCGGAGAAACGTGGCGTGGTCTTTGACCGGGTCGAGCCTGGCAGGAAGCCCCACGGCCACCGCCTCCGCCGGAATCCCCCAGGCCTCGCGGCTTGCGGACCGCACGTCGGGCGAAGGCTCGAAGCGGCGGGTGTCTATGCCGTTCGCCACCACCGCGATCCTCGCTTTGTCCACCCCGTGCGCCGCCAGGCGCGATGCGGACGCCCGCGAGTTGGTGATGATCAGGTCGCTGCGGCGGGCAAGCAGGGTTTCCAGTCGCATGGTCAGCGAGGCCACCCCGTCCTTGCGCATCCCGCGCATGTCCGTGGCGCGCACGCCCCAGACGATGCGCGTGCGGGGAAAGAACAGCCCCAGGCTGGCGGCCAGCAGGTTCGCCGTGGTCAGATAGGCATGCAGCACGTCCGGCCGCTCGCGCCACACCAGACGGACCAGCCGCGCCGCGAAACCCGGCAGGTCCCACCTCCCGTGCTTTCCAAGATCATGCAGCCGCACGCCCCGCCCGGCAAGCTCACTCTCGAGCGCCCCCCCGGAATAGTACACCGCCACGCAGACTTCGTGCCCGCGTTCGGCCAACCCGGTCGCCAACTGCACAAGTTGCGTCTCGGCTCCGCCACGATGCAGGGAGCGCGTCAGGAAAAGTATTTTCACCTTTTACTCTCGAAGCGGCTTTCGCAGCGTAATAACGCTTCTGTCCGAGACCGTGTAAAGTCCGGGCAGACCGCAAAAGAGAGGCCGCAAACGCCTGAGCGCGAAAGGGACATACGTGGTCCGCTTCTTCATCTCGAACCCCGCCTTGCTCGCCGCCCCGGCCCAGACTCGCCACGACTGTTTGGTGGAATAATCAACCGACCCCTTGAGCCATCCCATCCTCGTGGCCAACTGCCGCAACCCGACGGGCTCGGTTTCCTGTATCAGGACGCCCCCGCCAGGGACGAGCCCGGCGTGCAGCAGGCGCATGAAGTCCACAAGCTCCCGCCAACGCGACGTGAAGCGCAGGTTCCTGGAATCCTCGAAGATGTGATGCAGTACATCGAAGACCACCATTCCCGTGAAGGGCTCCCGATTGTCCCGCAGATACTCCTGCACGGCCATTCTGTGCACCGAGAGTCTCTCAGCCAATCTCATACGTCCGGCGAGTCCGACCAACGTGTCCAGATCGCCCTCGTCGTTTCCGTGATCTCCGAAATATGGGTCGACCCCGACGGCTACGGAAACCCGATCGGACTGGAGCGCCCTCAAGGCGTCGAAGCCATGCCCGACGCCGACAAAAAGCACCCTCTCCCCGCACTCAAGAAAAAAATGCTCACCATAGTCGAGCTGATAGTCCAGGCGAGCAAGGTCGAGGCAAAGTCCTCGCCTGCTGCTTCGCTCGGCGATGGCCTGCCCGAAGATATCCTGCGGCTCCGTTTTCTTCATATCGTGCCTTCGTGGAACGCCGGGCATGGATATCCCGGACGATCCCTCGTTGCCGCTTGCGAAGCGCGTGGATCTTTCGCGATTGCGGCGGTAAGCGTGATGGTTCGCAAACAAGAGTGCCAGCCGTCCGGTAAAAAGACAACGGTCCAAAGCCCCTCGCCTCGCTCTCTGGCTCCAGAGACGTTTCGAGGCGCCTGGCTTCACCCGGCGGACATGGCGATTTGACAAGGGTACAGACCCAATGCGGCCGCGCCACTTTCCCGATCACGCCTACTTGCTGTAGACGTTGCTTGGCGGGCATGAGAACGTCGCGGACGTCATCCGGCGCGGGGAGGTGGCGGGACTCGGCCTCCATAAAACTTGGACGGGAGGCGTGCCCTACGGAGTAGCGACGTTGGATGACGTCCAGGAATTGCCAAACGAAAGGATTGGTACATGCAAGTTCTCATACTGGGTGGAGATGGATACCTCGGCTGGCCGACGGCCATGTATTTTTCCGCGCGCGGCCATGCCGTGACGGTCGTCGACAACTATTTCAGGCGTCATGCGGCAACGGAACTTGACACGGGGATGCTGTACGACGTTCCGAACCTCGTCCAGCGTGCCCGCATCTGGCATGAACGGACCGGCAGAGAAATCAAGGTCGTGATCGGCGACCTTCGCAACCCAGAGACGATCCGCGGCATTTTCACGGGAAACATCAAATACGCATTTCAAGTCGAAAAAAGCGCCTTCATCGTTCCTGATTCCGTGATGCACTTCGCGGAGCAGCCTTCGGCTCCCTATTCCCTGATGAGCCATGAGCATGCGAACTTCACGCTCTCCAACAATATTCTCATCACCAACAACCTGATGTTCGCGGTCAAGGATTTCAGTCCAGAGACGCACATCGTCCACATCGGCACCATGGGGGAATACGGCACGCCGAACATCGACATCGAGGAAGGCTGGATAGACATCGAACACAAAGGGCGCAAGGATAGGTTCCTGTTCCCGAGGCAGGCCAGTTCCATTTACCACACATCAAAAATCATGGACACTGATCTGCTGTGGTTCGGCATCAGAACATGGAACCTGCGCGCGACGGATCTGATGCAAGGCCCGGTTTACGGGATCGAGACGGAAGAGACGATCATCGATCCCAAGCTGAGGCCGTTCTTCAACTACGACGAGATATTTGGAACGGTCGTCAACAGGTTCATCACCCAGGCGGTGGCCGGGTATCCGCTCACCGTCTATGGCAAGGGAGGGCAGACGCGAGGGTATCTGAATATCCGGGATACGCTTCAGTGCGTCTACAAGGCGGCTTTGTCACCCGCCGAACCCGGTGAGTTGCGCGTGTTCAACCAGATCATGGAAACCTTCACTGTGGTCGAATTGGCCGAAAAAACGGCCAGGGTCGGCCGCAACCTCGGGCTGGACGTCACCGTCCAGTACCTCGAAAACCCGCGCAAGGAAGCAGAGGAACACTACTACAACCCGACTTACCACCGCCTACTCGAAATGGGAGTGGAGCCGCACTATCTGACGGATGAAGCCATGGAAGGAATAATGCGCATCGTGCGGGAGCACGGTGACGCCATCCGGAAAGACGTGATCTTCAGGGGCGTCAAATGGTGAGAAATCGGCTTCCCATGGAAGAGCGCGAATTCACCGGAGTCTCCATCGTCCTCGAGCTGACGGCCCCAGGAATCACCCCGCCGCCTGGCCGTTGCCGCGCATTGACATTCCGTTCGCTTTTTCCTAACGCAAAGGCGTCATGCTGACTGAGTTATTCACCTCCAAAACGCGCATCCAGGTGCTGCTCAAGCTGTTCCTGAATCCAGGCGTGTCGAGCTACCTGCGCGAACTGGCCGCCGAGTTCAAGGTCTCGCCCGCGACCATCAAAGATGAGCTGGACAGCCTGGCCGGGGCCGGATACCTGGAGCGCAGCCAGAGCGGCCGTTCGGTTTTCTTCAGGGCCAACACGAACCATCCCTTTTTCCCCGAGATCCACTCCATCGTGCGCAAGCATCTGGGCATCGACCGTGTGGTCGAGCAGGTCATGACCGCCCTGGCGCCCATCGAGGCCGTCTACATCCTGGACGACTACGCCGAGGGCCGCGACTCCGGGATCATCGACCTGCTCATCGTGGGCGATCCCAAGCGCGGGCTTCTGGAGGGCACGCGCAAGGGCGTGGAGGCGAAGATCAACCGCAAGATACGGACCATGATCGTATCGCCCGAAGAGTTCGCGGCCAAACGCGGCATGTTCCTCGGGCGTCCCCACTGGCAGGTCGTATAGGAGGGGCCATGGAACTGAAGAAGCGCATTCTGGTCACGGGCGGCGCGGGCTTTCTGGGTTCGCATTTGTGTGATCGGCTTCTGGCCCAGGGGCACGACGTGATCTGCGTGGACAATTGTTTCACGGGGACCAAACGCAACATCTATCACCTGATGGACGATCCCCGCTTCGAGTTCCTGCGCCACGACGTGACCTTTCCGCTCTATCTGGAGATCGACGAGATATATAACCTGGCCTGTCCGGCCTCGCCCGTCCACTACCAGCACGATCCCGTGCAGACCACCAAGACCTGTGTGCATGGCAGCATCAACATGCTCGGCCTGGCCAAGCGCACCCGCGCCCGGATCATGCAGGCTTCGACCTCCGAGGTCTACGGCGACCCCGAGCAGCATCCGCAGCGGGAGCCCTACTGGGGCCACGTCAACCCCATAGGCCCGCGCTCCTGCTACGACGAGGGCAAACGCTGCGCCGAGACGCTGTTCATGGACTACCGCCGCCAGCACAAGGTACGCATCAAGATCGCGCGCATCTTCAACACCTACGGTCCGCGCATGCACCCCTGCGACGGCCGCGTGGTCTCGAATTTCATCGTCCAGGCGCTCAAGGGCGAGTCTATCACGGTCTACGGCGACGGATCGCAGACGCGGTCCTTTTGCTACGTGGACGACATGATCGAGGCCTTCGTGCGGCTCATGGCCACGGGCGACGACTTTACCGGGCCGGTGAACCTGGGCAATCCCGGCGAGTTCACGATCATGGAGCTGGCCGAGAAGGTCGTGGCCATGACCGGATCGCGCTCAAAGATCGAGGTCAGGCCGCTGCCGTTCGACGACCCGCGCCAGCGCCAGCCCGACATCGGACTGGCCCGCTCGATGCTGGACTGGGAGCCGAAGGTGCCGCTTGAGCAGGGCCTGGCCGCGACCATCGCCTATTTCGACGACTTTCTGCGCCAGGGCGACGCCGTGGCCGCCGGAGCGCCCAGGGCATGAGCGGAAAGACGCGCATCCTCACCGTGGTCGGGGCCAGGCCGCAGTTCGTCAAGGCCGCCCCCGTCTCGGCCGCGTTGGCGGCCGAGGGGCTGGACGAGATTCTGGTGCACACGGGCCAGCACTTCGACGACAACATGTCGCGCGTCTTCTTCGAGGAGATGGGCATCCCCCGCCCGGCGCACGATCTGGGGCTTGGCGGCGGCACGCACGGGGCCATGACCGGACGCATGACCGAGGCCCTTGAGTCGCTGATTCTGGCCGAGCGGCCGGACATGGTGCTGGTTTACGGCGACACCAACTCGACCCTGGCCGGGGCGCTCGCGGCCGTGAAGCTGCACGTGCCCGTGGCCCATGTGGAGGCGGGGCTGCGCAGCTTCAACCGCCGCATGCCCGAGGAAGTGAACCGCGTGCTCACGGACCACGCCGCGAACATCCTTTTTTGCCCCACGCAGACGGCCGTGGACAACCTGGCCGCCGAGGGCGTCGCGGACGGCGGGCCCGGCCGCGATCCGGCCGCGCGGCCCTTCGACAGGCCGGTGCGCGTGCTGCTCACGGGCGACGTGATGTACGACGCGGTGCTGCGCTTTTCCGGCCAGGTGCGCGCGGAAGGGCGCATCGACCGGCTGCGCCGCGAACTGGGGCTTTCGGGTGATTTTGCGCTGTGCACCGTGCACCGGGCCGAGAACACGGACGACCCGGCGCGGCTTTCGGCCATCTTCGCGGCCCTGGCCGGGCTTTCGGCCGATCTGCCGGTGGTCGTGCCGCTGCATCCGCGCACACGCGCCAGGCTCGCCGCGCAGGGGATTTCCGCCGATGCATCGGGACTCTTGCTTATCGAGCCGGTGGGCTTTCTGGACATGATGGCCCTGCTCTCGGGCTGCGGCGCGGTGCTCACGGACAGCGGCGGCCTGCAGAAGGAGGCCTGCTTCCTGGGCAAGCCGTGCGTGACCATGCGCGACGAGACCGAGTGGGTGGAGACCGTGGAGCAGGGGTGGAACGTCCTGGCCGGGGCGGATCGCGAACGCATCCTCTTGGCCGCGCGCGCCGCCTGCGGCCAATCGGCCGAACCCGGCCGCGCGCCGCTCCAGGGCTACGGCCAAGGCGATGCGGCCGCACGGATAGCGGAAGCGCTGAAAGTTTTTTGACTGCGCGAAAAAGACGTTCCCTCTGGTGAGCCGCTTTCGACCGATGTGCGGGTGCTGCATGGGGCGGGGCGAGCGTCCCCGGATAAAGAGTCAAAGCGATAAAAGGTGGTTCCATGTTCACCATATGGTTTACAGGCCTTTCAGGAGCAGGAAAAACGACCCTGTCCCGCAAGCTGCACGATGAACTGGTGCGGCGCGGACTCAAATCCGAGTGGCTTGACGGGGACGTTGTCCGCGCGAACCTGAGCCAGGGGCTGACTTATTCGAAACAGGATAGGGACATAAACGTTCTGCGCATCGGTTTCGTCTCGCACCTGCTCAACCGCAACGACGTGATCAGCGTCGTCGGCGCCATCGCTCCGTACGAGGAGACTAGGCAAAAGAACAGAAAGCTCCTGGGGAGATATGTCGAGGTCTTTTTGCAGTGCAGCAAGGAGAAGCTCATCGAGCGCGATTGCAAGGGACTGTATAAAAAGGCGCTATGTGGAGAGATCAAAAACTTCACCGGCATCAGCGATCCCTATGAATCTCCCGTGGCCCCGGAGATAACCATCAAGACCGACTGCGTGTCCGAGGCCGAGGCCCTGACCGCCGTCATCCGATACCTTGAGGACAACTCATTCATCCCCCGGCGGAAGGAAGTGGCCGAGAAGGAGGTCTCCCTTGCGGAATAGGGAGGCGGGCGGGCTCTCCTTCCCCCTTTGCCTGACGCTCATAGCCCTTGCCGCAGCCGCCTTGTTCGGCCCCAATTTTGTCATCGTCTCCAGGGATCTCGAAAGTTTCATGGCGACGGTGTATTCGACAATCCTCCAGGCTCGGGCCTTGGGTCACGGAGAATGGGTGTACTGGACATCTCACCTCGGTCTTGGCATGCCCCAGCCGTTCGCCCAGTTTCTTTATTTCCATCCCGTCCAGTTCGCTCTCCAGGTTCTCACGGACAAAACGGTCCTAGTGCTGTTGTATTGGTCCCATCTCGCCGTGGGCGGCTGGTTCGTGTTCGGTACGGCGCGCGCGCTGGGAGTGGGTCCCCTTGCCGCCCTCGCCGGGGCATTCACGTGGCTATTCTGTTCGGCCACGGTCAACTATTCGATCATCGACTTCTGGCCATCCGTCATGGTCGGATGGACGATGCTGCCCCCGGTTTTCTTCTTTTTGCTTCGGCTGCTTGACGAGAGCGATGCGCGGACCTCGCTGCTCAACGCTTCCCTCCTGGCGCTGAGCGCCTCCCTGCTCGTACTCAATGGCCACAGTGGCGTCATTGCAAGCTATGCGATCCTATTTTGCATCATGATCGCCTGCATGAGGCCCTCCTTGGGGCGAATCGCCTGGCTTTCCGGCGTGGGATCGGCCGTGGCTCTGGCGGTCACCTTTCGCTTTCACCATCAATTCATCGAGATGTCCCTCTTCCCCGCAGAAAGCTATCGTACGTATGTGCCTTTCAACCTTTTCACGAAAGAAAATATATGGGCTCTGTTTTTCAAGCCGCTTTACCCGGCCGGGATTGAAGGGTTCCTTACTTTCAATTTCGCGACGGGAATGCGCAACATCTGGATAGGTCCGGTGTTCCTCGCGCTGACCACCTGGTCGATGTTCAAGGCGGATATTTCGCGGGCGCACAAGCGAGCCCTCGCCACGACTTTCATTGGCGGGCTTGTCCTTGTCCATCTTCCAAAGAGCCTGTGCTTCGACGTCATCGCCTGGCTCATCGCCTTCCGCGACCCTGCGATCGTCGCTGGCATCCTGCTCGCCAGCGCTGGTTTGGACCGGCTTCTGGCCCAAGGCGGGCTGCTAAAGAAAGTTTCGCTAGCACTCGTCGGCGTCCATTTCCTGCTCATGATCGGAGGTGTGGCCCCGTTCTGGCTGAAAAACCTTTCCACAACCCTGGTCCATTATGGCCGTCCCCCCCTTGCCATCATGACGCCCGGCAAACACAGCGTCGCCGATGTCGTGGAGGTCTCGCCCCTGCTTTTGCGCCTCAAGGAGCTTCATGCCGAGCGTCCGGGGCGATTCCTCTATACCGAGGGCGTGGGCAGACGCTTTCCAGAGGCGTTGATCCACCAAGGTATCTGGACGAACACGCTGGCGTACCACGATCTGCCGGTCCTCAACGGGTATTTCAAGGGCGTGCACGTTCCCATACACCCTTAGGCCGGAAAACTTTATTTGAGATTCTTGTTCGAATTATTTGAGACGCGCTCTAATTATTTGAGATTTCCAAGCCGCTCAGTCGCGAAACCTGCGCAGCACGAAAGAAAGCCAGCCTCCACAGCGTATTAGCACGAAAAACACCTTTCCTGACGCCGGATGGCCATGTGCCTCCATGCAGCGCAGGAAGTGCTTGTCAGCCCACCTCCTATCCGCCCCGTTTTCTATCTGTTCATAGGCGAGGTCATGCTCGTCACAGCAAGCCTCAAAAGGCGGCGCGCCGCCGGATACGACGCGCCACACCTTAGACAATGTTCCGAAGAGTCCGCAACCGTTGGAAGCCATGTGTTTACTCCGGCATCTCGAAGATCGGGACGACCTGCTGCACCTCTTCAATCGTGGTAGCAGCGGCGATCTCGTCTTCATACTTCTGCTGGGTGCCAAGGATGAAGGCCGTAGCGGCCTCGGAGGCTCCCACGTTCGCCAGAACCTTGGCCTGGAGCGCTTCGAGAGTGATTCCACGCGTGGCGGCAATGCCTCTCAGCAGAGGAGCAGGGGCTTCGGGGTCAGCCTGCAGCGCCTTGGCTTCCTGCTCCTGCTTCGGCCAGCTCAGCTTCTCATGCTCCGAATAGCGCGAGGAAAGCGCGGCCATAGCGGCGTCGCTGGCGACAAGCACCTGCGAGAGCTTTTCCTTTTTCACCTGGTCCAGAGCCGCGTCGTCGGCCGGAGCCAGCTCCGCCTCGCCGACAAACTGCATTTCGTTTGCCGCGCAGGCGGGAAGCTCCATCGGCTTTCCGGCAGCCTGTACGGACACGAAATAGCCGCTCTCGCGGTATTCCGTGGGAACCTTCCAGACACGGACAACGCCGGGGGTGGCCAGGCGCGGCAGCTCTTCGGTGTGGCCGTCCACAGTCAGCACATTGTTTTCAATCAACATCGTCATTCTCCTTTGATAAATACGGCATCGCCCAGAATGGACCGCACGCTGCGATCTGCCGAGCAATGCTTGGTGTATGCCAGAAAGCTGGCCACTCGCTGCTGGACATATTGAAGCGGTATCTGTCCGGCGGCGTATTGCCTGACCATCCTCCGGAACATCCGGCGCGCCTTGCGCATGTTTCTCTTGCGGGGCAGGATATGCGTCGCCCAGGTGCGATAGCCGCAGAAGTCGACTCCGCACTTTGCCGGAATGATCTTGGTTTTGGGGTTTAAGGCCAGCCCGAGCCCGGCGACCGTATCCGCTGCGGCGTTCAAGGCGCGCCATGCAGCAGCCTTGTCGGGGGCAACGATTATGAAGTCGTCCATATACCGAACATACCGCCCGACGCCCGCGCCATCCGTCATGGCGTGATCCAGCTGGTCCAGCATGACATTGGCGGCGAGCTGACTCGTCAAAGCGCCGACCGGAAGGCCGACGCCATCATGGCCATACCCGGCGGTGATCCTCTTCCAGAGGTCAAGGGTGTCCTTACAGGAGACGACCCGCTCAATGGCCGTGAACAGCACATCATGTCGAATACTGGCGAAATAGCTCTTGATGTCGGCCTTTACGACATACGGAGTTTGCCAGTTCCTATGCGCCGTACGCAGCATGCGCTGCAACGCCCACACGGCTCGCTGCGCGCCCTTGCCCGTCCTGCAGGCATAGCTGTGATAGATGAACCGCCGCTCGAACAGCGGCTCTACCACCCGGACCAGGGCATGGTGGACAATTCTGTCCGCAAA
The DNA here is from genome assembly GCF_000422245.1 of Alkalidesulfovibrio alkalitolerans DSM 16529. Lineage (NCBI taxonomy): Bacteria > Pseudomonadati > Thermodesulfobacteriota > Desulfovibrionia > Desulfovibrionales > Desulfovibrionaceae > Alkalidesulfovibrio > Alkalidesulfovibrio alkalitolerans. The sequence continues at coordinate 64,480 of NZ_ATHI01000003.1, read as the reverse complement.
TGGCGGAGCCTGAATATCCCGGCGTTTGGGTTCAAAAACCGTGAAACTGCGGGGCCTTCCAGGCTCCCAGCTTCCCCATACGAGATGGTTATGTATATTGATAAGGTTCTCTTCCAGGTTGACACTGAACTCCGCCACTTCACGGCGGTACCGCTTGCCTTTTCGCGTGGCCAGATACGCGCTCCACAGGTTGTCGAAGTCGATGATTCTGGCGAATAGGTCGCTGTGTGTGATTGGCATTTGTATGATTACCAGCAGCCACTTTCGCGCACGGCTACTTGCCGCTGCTGTTTGTTGATCTTTGACCGGACAGGTCAGGACGGACGCCCCGAAGGACAGGCACTGTCCCGCCGCCCGTAAGCGACGGGCTTCTGGCCGTTGCCGTTCGCCAGGCGCGCACCGATGTTCGTGTTCGAGTTCGACGCCGCGTTGTTGCAGTTGACGTTCCACAGCCCCGCATTCGCGCCGTTGCTCCAGTTGCCGCCCACGATCGGGAAGTACTCGCGTTGACAGGCATCCGCCCTGAATATTCATCTTGCCGCCTTGAGCCATCCGCCGACCATGCGGCCGATCTCGTTTACGTGCCGCACCCATATTTCATAGCGGCGCGGCGTGATGTATTTCAGGCGCAACGATTTGCGTATCCACATCCTCAAAACCTCGATCTCCACGTCGAGGTCTTGCAGCGTTGTTTTCTTGTGGTACCGCTTCCATGCGACGATGGAGAGGCGCTGAATGTTCGCCAGCGCCGCCCGTATGTCGGCGCACAGGGCGTACCGCTCGATTTTCGGATACTGCTGCAGCACGGTGTGTGTGTAGGCTTCCACCTCTTCGATTTTCGCGAGGAGGGTCGCGTACGGGCTCGGCTGGGCGTACCCGGAAGAGGGCGGGCTATCGCCCGCCCTTGCATGACTCACGTTGCAAGACACATTACACCTTCGCCAGGCGCGCACCGAGGTGCGGGGCCGAGGTCGACGCCGCGTAGGGGCAGTGGACGCACCACAGCCCCGCATCCGCGCCGTTGCTCCAGCTGCCGCCCACGATCGGGAAGGACTCGGCGGAATTGTTCCAGTGCTGATAGTCCGGGGCAGTCGCGCCGGAGTTGCTGGTGGGGCCGGTCTTGCCGATAAACACGTCGTCCATGTCGTAGCCGCTTCCGCTGGCGTCCATGAACGTCACAGGATACGTGCTGTTGTTTATGTTCGGCGGGGTCTGGCCGGTATTCACCCATGTCTGATTGCCTTCGCGATCCCAGAGGTTGATCACGCCGGAGATCGTTTTCAGGCCGTCCATCCACTGCCAGACGTTGCCCCAGAGGCCGACGATCCCGCGATAGGTGGCCTGCGCCACATCCGAGGCGTCGACATTGGCCGCGCTCGACGCGCTGACGCGCCCTTGCCCGGTCTCGGACTGGCTGTCCATGGTGGCGTTTTCCACCAGGTAGAGCCACTGAATCGCGGACCAGTGATAGACGCTCCAGAGGCCGAACCCGGACACGCCGGAGACGTTGCGGGCAGCGGCATCAGCCAGAAACTGCGTCAGCGTCCGGCTGACAGCGGGCAACACGCCGGGCTTGGAGCCGAGCTTGGAGCCGTCCATGCTGGCCTGGTACTTGCCGACGCAAATCTGATCGACTTCGCTGCCGCCGACCTTGAACGCCGGATGCACGACATACCCGTCAACAGGCTGGTCGCTGATCCACCAGGCTTCCTTGCCGGTGTTCGCGCCAGAGCCGATCGTCGCACGGCGGATGTAGAACTTGGGAATCTTGACCATGTACTGGCCGTCGACAACCACGTCCTGCATGCCGCCCCAGACGGGATGAGTGCTGAAATGAGCCGCGCCGGGGTCGGGGACGGTGTTGCCGTCCTCGTCCACATAGGCCCACGTGCCGCCATCGCCGCCAGGGGTAATCAGCGCAACGCCGGAGACGTATGCAAACGCCTGCTTGGTCGTGACCTTGACCTCGCTCGACCACTCGGACCACCCGCGCGTTTCGCCCTTGTGCTGAACCTGCAGGTAGTAGACCCGCAACCCGGCTTCCAGAATGCCCGCAGGCAACGCCAGAGAGAGCAGGTTCACGGCGTCCTCGCCGGAATCCCACAACGGCTCCGCCCATGTTCCGCCCGAAGCGCGGACCCTCCAGCGGCTGGCCGCATGGGTGTCACTTCCGTCGATGACCGCGAAAGCGCCGGTCTGCAGCAGGGGAGTCTCACCGACGTCCGTGGCGTTGTTCGCGGGAGACACCAATGTCGGCGTGGCCACATAGGCGAAACTGGCGGCAGTGGCGAAGCCCGAAACGGCGGACCAGTCGGACCACAGGCCGGACAAGTCTTTCACCCGCGCCCGCAGCTCGTAGCTGGAGGACACTTCAAGCACGTCGGCGGGCATCTGATACGACAGGCCCGCAGGCTGTTCTCCAGAGTCGTGCAGCACGGTGGCGAACTGCGCCCCGGCAACGGCGACCTGAAACTGGATACCGGCCTGGGGCGTTCCGCCAGGACTCGAATACCCGGCAATGGCCAACGTGGGCCGCTCGAAGATGCCGACAGCGCCATCAGCCGGGGAGCTGATAGCGGGCGCGTTGGGGCGCATGGCCGGATTGACGTAGCCGCCGAGACCGGTAGCCGCAGACAGGGCCACGATATGGCGAATCTGCATCGCTTCACCCTCGGTGACGATCATCAGGCTGCCGTCGCCACGCATGGGCAGGATGTATTCATAATCCGCAAAGCCTGCGGGAATATCCCCGCCCTGCCTGCGGACAGACCAGACGCGCTCGGTCCACGCCGGATTGGATGTGTCGCGGAAGTAGAGTCTGGCCTCTCCGGAGTTCAGGGAGCGCCGGATCACGACGGCCCCGCCCTCGGCGTCGTTTCCGATGTTGATCGGCTTGGACAGCCAGATGTCACCGACCTCGCACGTGGCGTACGCGGCCCCGACCTCTTCCATGGAGCAGCGGGTCAGAACACCGGCTCCCAGAGTGCGCGGAAGGTTGGTTTCAATGCGGATGCGGTTCTCGGAGAGCACGGCCGTGCATTTGATCAGCAGCGAGCCTTCCTCGTCGGCGAGGACATAATACTCTCCGGCCCGAAGCTGGGCCGTGCTGGCAACGTCCACGCTGTCGTCGCCGGAAATGCCCTGCACGATGGCGGTATCCACGGCGTCAATCAGGGTGAAGCCGGGAGCCCACAGCTCAAAGGCAATACGGTTGTCGCGGTAGAGCCAGTCCAGGGTAACGGCGCGCTGCACACTGACGGAGCTGGTCTCCTCCAGACCGTCCACGCGCGAACCCAGGGCGTCCAAGTTCTCGTCGGTCAGCTCAACCGCGTCGCGCAGAGCAACGGTGTTGTCGAGCAGCCGCTGGTGGATCGGATTCCAGGTGTCCGGGTGCGCCACGCTCTCCACGGTGAGGGCAGGCAGGGATTCGCTGAACTCGGGGGGCGACCCCGGAGTCAACGTGGGATTTTCAGTAGCCATCATGTCCTCCTTTAGTATTCAAAGACAATTTCAAACTCGATCTCGGTTTCCGGCTCAAGCTCCTTGGGGGCGACAACGCGTCGTCCCATCAGAGTTCCGTCCGCCGCGATCACAGCCACCTCGCGCACGATGTTCTCCCCGGCCGCCTGGCCGGACAGGACACCCCTGACAGTCAAGCTGGGGCCGCTCACCTCGTTGGAGGTGGCCACCCGGAGAAACTCGGCCTGCAGGGCCGTGTCGACGTCCGGGCTATACGGGGCGTCGCCGGAACCGAAGGCCAACCATGCGGCCTTTGGCAAGGCGTCCCCGGTTGCGGCGGCGGTGGCCACCTTGTTGCGATACGCCGCCGTTGCGGCAATTGCGGTCGGCATCAGAGCACCTCTCTATATGTTGCGCCACCACGCCTGACGGTCGCGACGGCAGTAAACCACACACCCGGAAGACCGGGCTCCACGCCCAAACGCCACGTCCCGTCAAGTCGCGGCTGCCCAATCGTCAGCAGGGTCGGATAGGCGAGGCTCCACGAGCCATCCACCTTCCACAGCCCGTCCAGCTTATGCCCGCCGAGCTTGTGTCGACCGTCCAGAGGCATCGGCTGCCAAAGCTGCCGGGCAGGAAGCGCGCGGTCACCGCCCGCCGCTGACACAGGCAGGCTCGTACGGCCGCGCATCCGAAATTCGCCGAACCCACTGCGCAAGGGAGCGCCAGCAGGCCGGAGCCCCGTCAGTCGAACGGTGCCGAGAAGCCCCCAGCTGCCGTCCAGAAGGCGTTCGGAATAGTTGCCGCCCACATCCCAGCAGCCGTCGAGGGTTTGCCAGTTATGAACGGTGAAGCGGCGGCACTGGACCATGCGAATGGCCAGCCGCTGCGACGGAGCAAGCATTGTGATGGAAGAATCAAAGGTCGATCCGACGGCGGTGACCAAGGCCCGCAGATGACAACGAACAGGCGCATACTGTGCGGCCATGTCCTTGACGAGACGCTGTTGCGCTCTGGTCCACGTCCCTTCCGCGAGGTTCAGGCGGATCGCGTACTCGGCCCAGCTGCGCATGGCCAACCTGCGGACCGTGCCAGCAGGAGGAGAGAGCACAACGGAGCCGTCAGCGGTCCACGTGCCGTCGAGAGTGCGGCCCCCAGCGGATTCCCACTCCTCGCGATAAGTCTTGTATTCAATGAGTTCCGAGCCGGGATAGCCAATGCTCGCCAAGGCGGTGCGGACCGCCCAGGGCGTTCCCTTCTTCCGGTGCAGCCGAATCGCGTTGCGCACCAGCTCGCGCTGATCCGCTTCGGCGAGGCCGGTGGACCAGCCCTCCAGACCCAGAACGTGAAACTGCTCAGCCAGATGCGGAAGAAACGGCGCGGACACCAGGTCGACCAGGTCCACAAGCAGTCCGTCGACCGGCAACAGCGAAAGACGCTGCGTCAGCTCGGCCATAGGCGCAAGGCGCTCATCCGTGGCCAGCACTCCAGGGACGACGGAATCAGCCATTCACGCCTCCAGCCACAGAGACGGACACGCCGGTGCAGCTGGCCCAGCCGTTTTCAGGCACGTCAACGTCTTCAAGGGGCAAGGCAAGGTGGACGCGGTACACGCCGGAAACGGAAAGAGCCGCCATGATCTGGCTGCGGACGATGTCGCTTCCAAGGGTCGCGGCTGCCTTATCCGCCCATGCCCGCGCTGCGGCTGTGGCGCGCGCAAGCGTGTCTGCGGCATCGGCGGAATGGTAGAGAGTTATCTCCGCAGAGATAGCGTACTCGTACAGGACGGGCGAGGCTGCGGTAACCGTGTCGCACAGCGGACGCACATCGTCCGCGCTTGCGGCCTCGGCAACCTGTGCCAGTACGTCCTCTGACGGCAGGCCCCCCTGAACCAGCGGATACAGAACCACCTGGCCGGGCTCGGGAGATAGCACCGCGACGTCCACCACGCTCTGGTTCGCGCTCATGGCGTGATAGCGATACGACAGCGTGGGACCAGCAACAGAAAAATGTTCAGGCGCGAGAATGATCCTCTCGCGAAGCCGGTCGTCGCCTTCCATGTCGGCACCGCCGCTTGAGAAGGTCACGTTCACGACCTGTATGCCGTCCGGCAGCAGATCAAACGACTGCTTGATGTCCCCCGGCAATAAGCCGTTTGCGCCCGCTCCGGGCTCGTCGCACAGCGCGAGCACTTCCACGGAACTCTGCCCGGAAGGAATCAAGGCGTCGCTTTGCGTGGCGAACACGGCCCCGGTCCCGGACTTCACGCGGAACCCCCTGGGAATAACCACGCCGGAAGCCACCGGCGCTTCCGAATAGAAGCGCAAGGTCGTCCGGGCGGCCTGAGGCTGCAGCCTGGTCACGCCAACCAGGTCTCCGAGGTAGTCCAGCATGGGAGCCCTGGAAAAGCGCACCAGGTTCTGCCTCGCCGCGTCGTTGATGGACGCCCGCATCAGGGTTTCCCTGTAGGCGATCAGGTCTATCAGCAGCCGCTCGACCTGGGCGGGATACAGCGTCTTCCCCGTCATGGCCTCATAGGCTGCTATCAGCTCGGATGTAACAAGCTGGGAATCCTCGTGGACAACCTTAGGAAGGGTCATGCGCGCACCTCCGCAGAAGCCAGAGCGCCATCGGCGAGCCGGAACTCGATCCGGATCAGAACATGCGCGGGGCCGTCCCCTTGTTCCACCTGGACTCGCACCACGGTGACGCGAGGCTCCCAGCGCCGGATAGCGCGGACAGCCTCGCGCACCAGGTGGGGGCGGGCGCGGTCGATGGGCCGGTCAATGTATTGATAGATATTGGAGCCGAACTCCGGACGCAGCGGATCGCTCCCCTGGGGGGTCTCCAGGATGATGCGGATGGATTGGCGAATGTCTTCTATGCCTTCGACAAAGCCGTTCCGGCCCAATGCGGGCTGCCAGTGTGCAGAGTTAGGTAACATGCCCCCGACTCTATGCGAGTCAGGGGCAAAAGGTGTGCTGACTAAGGTCAGTGGCTATGATGATTCGAGTTGCCGGAGGCGTCGAGGATGGTGCCGGATGCGTCGACAGAGCCGTCGACATGGATATCGCCTTGTACTTCAATATCGCCGGTAATGGAAGCGGCGGCACCTCCACCCCCGGTTACGGTCATACCCTTTTCAACAGTCAAGTGGCCGGTGACCCGTGTCTCTGGGGCATCTATGGTGGCCTTCGGGGTGCGGACCAGGACAGGCCCGGCAGCCTCTATCGTTATCGGGCCGACAGCATTGACGGAAAGCACATGACTATCCCTGTCATACTCGACGGTGGTTCCATCGTCAAATGCGATGTGATGCTTTTCCACTCCGGAGCACGGCGTCACGTCCGCGCTGGAATACAACGCGCCAAGAATGCAGCCGTCTTCACCCCGAGAATCCAGCATCAGCGCCACGTGCTCGCCCACGTCGGGCATGAAATAATGCTTGTCCCGGCAGGTCTTGGGGACCAACACCGGGAGCCAGTGCGTGATCAGGTTGTCCAGCGCGGGCAGGCGAACCTTGGCCCTACATGTCGCCTCGGCGATCTCGACAACGATGCCGAACTGGAGGGTGGCCGCCGCTTCTCCGAAGGTGCTATTCATCGCCTCCCTCCTTCACGCGCTTGGCCTCGAACTCGGTCACATAGCCGCCGGAGCGCCCTATGGAGTGGGTGGCCTGGGTGACGAGATACAGTCCGTTCAGCCGCCGAAGGCCGTGGATATCAATGATAGCACCGGCCACAATCTTAGGATCGCCCGGCAGCGTCCCATTGAGGGCCACCTTGTCCTGCTCCCTGCGCTGCTGCTCGGCCTCGGCAATGGCCTTTGCCTGTGCCGCGCTGCGCGCCCGGACGTGCTGCTTGTTCTCATCCTGGGCCGTTACCGTATCCTGGGACGCAACGTCTCCGGCCTGCGCCTGCTGCTCGACAACTTCCTTCGTGTCCGGGTTGTGGTAGCGGACGGATGTCTTCGACGGCACATCAGTCACCTTGTCGGCATAACGCCAGGAGGTGAGATCGGAAGGATATAGAGTTCTGACCGGCGACTGCTCGGCCAGGCTGCCAGCGCGAGCTGCCACAAGGGTGCGGTTGTTGTCGCAGAGCTTGGCCGTATAGCCATACTCCCGGCAAAGCCGCACCACAAAGGCCCAATCCGTTTCCTGGTATTGCGTAACCCGGTCAATGGCGATCTCGTCAATCTCTCCGCTGACCTTGGCTCCGATGCGCTTGGCCGCCTGTGCGACAATGGCCTTCAAGGTCGTATTCTCATACGCCTTGCCCCTGCGGGTCCGCACCTGCCTAGTGATGCCGGTGGACAAGGCCCTGATCCGGACCACGGATGGCGGCCCGGATATCTCGACCTCGTCGACGTCGAAGCCACCGGCGGAAACCAGGCGCTGGTGCGCATAGCCGTATTCAAGGCTCATCTCGGCACCCTTGTCGGGATACCACGCGCCCAGCCAGCGCCCATCATCGTCGCCGAGGGTGACGTCCAGCTCGTCGGACTGTCCGGTCAGCCGGTCGGTGTAGCGCACTTCGGTCACATAGGCGGAAAGGTCCGCAGTCACGTCGCGGCCGGAATAGACGATGCGGAAAGACGGTTGGAGGACGGTCATCTTTTCCATGGGGGCAACCCTTCCGTGTCAGCCGAGGACTCAATAACGGGGATGCGCAGCTTGATGCCGGACGGCAAGGCGTCCGATACCGGCGCATGCGGATTCTGTTCGATCAGCATGCCGATGTGCGCCACGTCGCGGTAATATCGCCAGGAGATCATGTCCCAGCGCTCTCCGTCTGTCGTGATGTGTTGCAGAAAAATCATAACTGTACGCCCCTTATGGCAACCTTTGCAGCGATGCCGGACAGGGCCGGTCGCACATCCGCAAGCGCCTCGGCGGCCCTGCGCGCGGATCGCGCTGCACTCACGGCTCCCTCAACGGTGCGTATGGCGTCCGAAGCAAAGCCCAGCTCACTTTTGGCGGAGTTGTAGGCCGCCATCACGTCAGAGGCTCCAGGAAGAGAGGATATCGCGGAAAAGGCCGCGATGGGCAGCCTGGACGCAATGGCTCGGAGATCGTCGGAAAGCTCTCTGGCGGCTTGCAGCGCCGACTCTCCCTCGGAAAGAAGCCTGGCGGACATGCTCGCGGTGAGTTCTGCGGCCTGGGTGACCTCGGAAGCCGAGGAAACCGCCTGACTGACAGACTTTGCCGCTTCCGGAGCGGGGGCCGCATCCTGTCCCGACACCGTGGACAGAACGTCCGTGCTCGCGGCGACCGGCGGAACGTACATGCCACGAGAAAAGACTCCGGGGGGATTCGGCTTGGCCGGATCGCCGACGTACTCCCGGAGGCGCAGCGACGCCTCCAGCGAGATCACCGTCCCGGCCCCGTTCGTCTGGCGATAGGTCACGGACAGGTCGACGATGACAAAGACACCACGATATTCGCCGTTGCCAAGAACGAAGTCCAAGGGCGTGGCGGCGTCCATGTGGTCCTTCAGGCCCCGAACCTCGTCTGCGGGGTTGCACCATGACGAGTGCAGCGTGACGCTGAAAGACAACTCGTCCGGGCTCCACCCGGTATGCTGCATGGCTGGCTTTCTGCCGATAAGCGCATGCTCGGAAAAGCTGGACCCATAGCGGATATCAAGCCCGTCCATCCACGATACGACTTCCAGTTCCGTTTCCCCGAGGGTGGCGTACAGACTCATGCGGGAGACCTCCTTGCGTGATCCCGCTCGTATCGGGACATCAGGCGCTCAAACTCGGCGAAGCTGAGGCTCATGGCCTCCTTCACCTGCTCGCGCACACCTCCACCGCCCTGTCCAACATGAATGACAGGCGCGAAGGTGACGTTCATGCCTCCTCGGCCAGCTCCGGCGGCAGCGCCAGCTCCGCCCCCGGCGTTCCGACCGGCAAGAGCCTGGAGCGGAACCGTGGGAAGGTTCGGCGTAGCAGCCTTCGACATCTCGCCAGCCGCGCGGGCCACTTCTCCGGCGCTCCCCTTCATGCCCACGGCAAGACCGGCCCCAAGCATTCCACCCAGACCGGCGAACACGCGCGAGGGAGACCGGATGCCAAGCAGGCTCTTGAACGAGCTAACAATGTTTCCAGCAAGCTCGGAAAGACCTGATTTCAGACTCTCCCACCCTTGCTTGAGGCCGCCGAGCAGGCCGCCGATGATCTGCGCGCCGAGCTTGACAAACTCCAGGGGCAGCATGGCCAGACGAAGAGGGAGGCCGATAACGAGCCGTATAATGGTGCCGATGGCCGTTCCGAACTTTTGCCCCAGCGACTGCGCCGCTCCGCCGGTATCTTCGACCGGCTGCAGCAGAGCCTTCACCCAAGACCAGACCTGGCCGAGCGCATCCGCGACCGGCTTCACAATCCACGCGACCGGAGCAAAGGCCGTGCGCATGGCGTCGCCGACCGGCTTGAGCGCCGAGGACAAGCCCTGGAACATGCCAACAAAGAACCCCTTGATGGGTTTCCAGAACTTCCAGATCAGGAGCGCGGCCCCGGCAATGGCGATGCCGATCCAGCCTATGGGGCTGAGCAGCATGGCGCGGCCAAGCCAGAGAACGGCCTGCCCGATCATGCGGAAAGAAGAAAAGAGAGCCTTCCCGGCAACAACGGGGCTGCGCAACGTGGCGCGCCCCCACCACAGCGCGGCCTGGGCGGAAGACTTGAGCCCGGAAACGAGTCCCCTCCCGGCGATCGCGGGAAGCGGTCGGAGAGACGATCCGAAACGCAGCGCACCCTGCCGGGCCGACAGTAGGCCAGCGGAGAAAGAGCCAGACAGGGCAGCGCCGGAGGCTTTTGCCGAGGCGGCGATGGCGGCCAGGCGAATCTGGGGAACCTTGAGAGGGCCGCCGAGACTCGCGATGCTTCCCATGTGAGAAGCCAGCCAGCCGGAAGCTGCGGACAGCCTGCCGGTCACTGCTGCGAACTTGCCGACGTTCCCGGCTTGCATGGCCATCATCGCGCCCTGGACGGACGCCTTGATGGAGCGCCAGCGGGCTATGCTGGACCAGAGGCTGCCGCCGAGAAGGTGGTAGCCAGCCCTGGCCGCAAGGCTTGCCGCCTTGAACGTCAAGAGCACAGCGGCGGCCTTGCCGATGGCGGAGACCAGCGCCGGGTTCTCTGCGGCCCAATCGGCCATTGCGACAACGAGAGGGCGAAGAGTGGAAAACATTTCCCGCAGCGCGGGGAGCAGCGCCGACCCAAGGTTTATGCTTAGTTCGGATACTGCATTCTTCAAAAGCTGCAGCTTGTTCTCGGTGGTTCCCGCCCTGGCTGCGAACTCGTTCTCCATGGAGCCTTCGACGCGCGGCAGGACGGCGAGAGCGTCCGTGTAGGTCTTAACGGACCCGGCCAGCAGCGCAACATCGTCGGCATACTCAAGGCCCATCATGTCAACCAGGAGCCCGGTGCGCTCCGAGTTCGGCACCTTCTCCAGAGCCTTCAAGAATCCTAAAAGCGCGCCCTGTGCGTCAGTGGCGATGGCCTTTTTGAGCCCCTCCGCAGACATGCCCATGGCGGCGAGGGCCTCCTGGAACTTCGCGCCCTGTTTGTCGGCGGTGGCCAGCTTGGTCAGCATGCCGTTGATCGCCATCCCGGCCACTTCCGGCGGCTTGCCAAGGGAGATCAGTGCGCTCGACAAGGCGGCCGCGCCGTCGGCGCTCAAGCCGAACTGCCGTGCGACACCGCCGACGCGAGTCAAGCTGTTTACGATATCCCGCGCCTTTGCCGGGGACTCGTTGGAAAGCTGATTGATCACGTCGCCCAGGTGGCCGATACTGCCGATCGGAATCTGATAGACGTTCGCGACCTTGGCCATGGAATCGCCAGCCGCTTCTGCGGACATATCAAAGGCGACAGCCATCTTGGCCGTGGTCTCTATGAAGCTCGGCAAGTCCTTGAGGGCAACGCCGAGCTGTCCGCCGGACGCCGCGAGCTGGGCCAGCTCCACAGCGGAAAGGGGCATTCGGCGGGACAGCATCTTGATGCTGTCGCCAAGCCCGTTCAGCTCCGCCTCCGACCCGTCTACGACCTTTCGCACGTCGGCCATGGCGGATTCAAAGGCCATGGCAGAACGAGCCGGAGCCGCGAGGGTAGCGCCCAGGGCGGCAACGCCCACGGCCTGCCCCCACATCTCGCCCATGGCCGCACGGTGCGACGCGGCCTTTTCCTGGGCGCGGGTCAGCCCTTCCAGATTGAGCTTCGCAGATTCAATGCTTTTGCCCAGCTTGTCATATCTCTTGGCCAGGTCTTCAGGCACCCGGCCAGACGCACGGAGCCGAGCCACCTCGCCGCCCAGGCGCGCATGTTCCCTGGAGGCGTCTTCCACCTGGCCGGAAAGCCGATGGACGGACTGCCCCAAGGATTGCAACGCGCCCTGGGCGGCGCTGGTGGTCGCTGAGACCAAGAGACCAAGAGTAAGGGAAGATGCCATGTGGTGTCCGGTTATTTCTCGGCTTCAGCTTTAGCCTGGCGGGCCGCCTCGGCCAGCCAGAGCCGCAGCTCTTCAAGGGTTAGCGCGTCTATTTCGGAGGGTTGGAAACGATACCACCGCGCCAGTGCGGCGGCGGCCTGCCACAGATCAGGAAGGGGAATCCAGATATCTCTGAAACGCGGCCTGGAGCTTGCGGAAGTCCGCAAGCCCCATTTCCTCCATATCCTCCGGCGTCATGGGAGGCTCGCACAGGGAGGCCATCAGCCTGATCTCCTGATCCGCTTCGGTTCCGCCGCCGCGCTGGGCCAGCTTGAGATCGCGCACCTTGGGGGAGCGCAGGACGATTTTCTTCACGACGGTGCCGTCGGGCAAGGTCAGATGTTCCGCCAGGGGAATCTCATTTAATTTGGACAAGACTAGCCTCCGATGTTCTCGTTGTATTCAGCCAGAAGATCTTCACCCCCGGCCTTGTAGATGTTTTCCAGCACGTCGACCTCGACGATATCCTCGCCTCCGGCGGTGATCTTCATGTAATAGGCGACGAACTCCGTTTCCATTTCGACGTTCTCGTGCTGCTTCCAGTTGCCGCCGGGGAAGGTTTTGAAGGCCACGGTCAGCAGTGCGACGACCGGAACCTCGTCAGTACGGCCCTGCGCCGTCTGGGTGTACAGGCTGCCTCTGAGCTGCAGCTGCACGGTCTTGAAGGGGTTGGCGGCCTTCTTGAGCACTTCCGGATACAGGGAGGCCCACTTGACCTTGCCCTCCAGCTTCTCGAAACCGGCGAACGCTTCAATGCTGCCCACCATGCCCAGAGCCTTGTGCTCGGACATCTTGGCCTTGATCTGCGGCAGCTCCACCTCTTCGGCCCGGCCAAGCAGGCTCGCGCCGTCAATGTAGACGTTCGCGTTGGTGATGCGGTTGATGGCAATCTTGCCCATATACGCCTCCTGTTACTGCCCAAGGGTCTTGAGCAGGTTGATGTCGATCACGCTCTCGAAGGTGATCCGCTCGGCCGGAGTCGGCGGCATGAACGTGATGTCGAAGGTCAGATGCCCGTTGCCCGTTTCGGTCGGCGGGTTCTTGGCCGGATCATAGGTGCAGGAGCCGTCGACCAGCGCGCCGCGACCGATCAGCGTCCGGATGAACGAGTTCACGGTTCCGCGAATGTCGTCGATCAGGGCGTTGTTGATGGGGAAGTCGATGAACTGCAGCATGGCGTACTCGACGGACTCGTGGAGAATGTCCGCAGTGCGGCGCACGTTGATGAAGTTCTTCGGGTGCGAGACGGACGGCCACGCGGCGGAACGGTTGCCCCAGGCTCGAAGGCCGGTACCGAAGCTGTTGAACACGGTCACGATGCCGTTTTCGTTCAGCAGGTTGGCTTCCGTCTGCGGATCGTTGATGCGCGCGGAAATGCTGCGCTCGGCCCCGGTGATACCCATGAACTCCGTATTGGAAGGGCTCCACCAGTATCCGTTCTCAACGTCCTTGCGGCAGATCACGCCAGCAAGACGCTGACTCATGGGCTCCAGGCGCTCCGAGTCGGTGGCGGTATCATATACCTTCAGATGGGGGTAGCAGAGCACGGCCCGCTCGCTGGAGGTGTTGAAGTTGATCTCGCCCATGGGGCCGCGTCCGGTGATCGCCTGCTGCGGAGTCAGCCCGATAGGCGCGTCGATCAGCGTAACCGCGCGCAGCTTGTGCGCCATGCTGATCATTTCCACGGCCACGCTGTTCTGGGTGCAGTACACCGGGGCGATCAGAATCTTGGCGAAGAAGCCGAACAGGTTGTAGGTGTCGTCCAGGGCCTTCATGCCGGTGCGAGCACCGCCCACGGTCACGGTCCCGATCAGGTCGGAAGGCAGAACGGCGGTGGGGTCTTTGTGCTCGTAGCTCACGAGCAGGCTCGCCCCGGAGGAGATACCGGCCCCGTCGATACGGGTGATGGTTCCCGCGTCGGCGTCGTAGGTGTAGTCCGTCCCGGCCACGTGGGTGGTTGCGCCGTCCGACGACTTGACCGTCGGCGCGCCGTTCCATGCCGGATGCGCGGCGGTCCCCACATCCCCGGACAGCACAAGCGCCTCGTCGGTCACTTCGGCCTTGTGAACCGAGGGGTCCAGCACGTTGATGACGATGACCGTACCCGCGCCCTGGTCAAAGATCGCGTCAAGGGCCTGCGGGATGGTGTAGTCGGGATGCGCCGCCCCGAACTGCGCGGCGTCGCGGTCGGACAGGACAATGGTGGGCGCGTTCACAGGCCCGGCCGGAGCCGTTCCGATCAGCCCGACAACGGCCGACTTGACCGTGCGGACCGGGCGAGGCCCCTTGTCGATTTCGATGGTTTCAACACCATGCAAGTAGTTGGCTGCCATGATTTACTCTCCTTTGCTCCGCTTTTTCTGAGGCGCAGCGGCCGGTGCGGGCGTCAGCCGTCCCTGGGCCACGAGCGCCGACACGTAGCCGGACTTTTCCGGCAGCTCCACAGGACGGCCGGGCCAGAGCATCACCTCGCGGCCTTCGATGGTCACGCCGGAGGGAGGCCCGGAATAGATATAGGTTTTCATTCGACGTCTCCTTTGAATGTTACTGTTTGCAAGGGAACTTCGACCTCTTCTCCGGCCACGCTGCCCACCAACACCTGGCGCGCATTCCACGCCAACGGCAGATACAGGAACCCGGCGTCGAAGCCGGGACGCGGGGCATTGGCCAGCTCAAGCTCGCGTACGCACCCAGAGGGCAGCCACCCGGCCAAAGAGCCGTACAGGCTGGAAATGAGCTTCGCAGCGTCTTCTCTTGCCGCGCTCCCCGTCTTCTGTGCTCTCGCGTTTCTCACCGCCAGAACGGTCAGCCAGGACGTTTCGATCTCAGCTACAGCCCCATCGGCCTGAACCACGCGATAGCCGTCATAGATCACATGCACCGCCGGGGTGTGCTGTGCGGCCTCGCGCACTCCGGCAAGGTCTGCGGCGGAAAAGACTTTCACGCCCTTGGGCATGTTCTCGGCGATACGGGCGACAATCACGGGCTCAAGAGAAACCATTAGAGCCCCTCCGTACCCGAGCGATCCATGATGCGCGGATTCCCGGAACTGGCAGAGGCCAGCGACGGGCGAGGCTGATCCTCGGTCTCCGGAACGCCGAGGCCGACAGAGCCACGGCTGATGCCCTCCAGCAGGCGGCGGGCGTCCTCGTAGCGGGTGCGAACCTCTTCCGGAGCTTCATCGCTATGGAGGCGATAGAAGACGATGTCCGGGGCGATCCGCGTCAGCACAGGAGGAACACTCGCCAGAGGGAGGCGGTAGCGCGCGGCCAGATACCCGTCGATCTCGGCGTCGGCGTCGGCAATGGCGCGCAGGAGCACGGCCTGGTCTATGACCTCGGCCATGCTCCTGTCGGTCAACTGCACCAGTCGCTCCTCGCCGTAGCGATCGACTAACTCCTGCAGCGTGGCGTAGCTCATGCCACGTTCACCACGAGTTCGGGATCAGCGCGAAGGGCCGCTTCCTGGTCGGGGGTAGCTTCGACCTCTTCGGGCTCCGGATGGAACGGCCCGAGGCCAGCACGGAACCGGCGCGAGAGACTCTTGGTTCGCACCACGAGCTTGACCAGGCCGGACTCCTGCTTTTCGTCCCTCTTCTGAGTCTTTTCTTTCTCAGCCATCAGAGAACCTCCTTAGGCCACCCACGGCGAGACGATCATGTCGACCACGCCGAAGTTGGGGTTGGACGCGCCGTTGGCCAGGCGCTCGTTCTTGACGATCTCGATGGCCGCAGCGCGCAGGGACGGGGGAACAACCAGCACGGAGGGCTTGATGCCCAGCGGGCGGCCGCCGTCGGCCTTGGTGCTCATCATGGCGGTCATGGCGGAGTTGAAGTTGGTGGCGTTCAGAGTCTGGCGGCTCATGTAGGCCATCTGCCAGAAACCGAAGCCCGCGTTGCAGCGGTAGCGAATGCCGTAGCGGTACTCGTCGCGGACGAACACGCCCTCGTCGTTGGTCGCGGTCATGCTGTCGAGTTCCGGCTTGGTGCGCTCCTGGAAGATCAGCGGCTTGAGGGCGCGGCCGGTGTCGAGCAGATACCAGGGCGCGCCGGGATCAGCTCCGGGAACGTCCATGTTGGAAACGGTTTCCACGTCTCCGGTCCCGTCGACCTCGGGGTAGATGGGATGGTCGGTGTCGAAGAAGTTCTGCCCGTCGTAGCACAGGGTCGAAGCTCCGGCCTTGAGCAGGGCAAAGACCAGCTCGTCCGCGTGGGACATGGCGGCCCGGCCCATCTCGGAGAACAGCGGGGTGTAGATACCGACGTTGTCGTCCTCGATGTCGGTACGCTTCACGCCGACCGTGGATTCGTACAGCTTGTTCTGGACCTGGTACGCCTGGGCGGCCATATCCTTGATGACGCGGTCGCCGATCCACTCGCGCAGCTTGGGGAACTGCCCGAGCCAGCCGTACGTGTTTCCGGCGGACCCGGAGGGAACGACGGTCGCGACCTTCTGATAGTCGGTGGGGGTGTCGCCCAGCGCCTTGCGGAACGCGTCGGAGAACCCGGTGCGCAGCGAGGTGATAAGGGCGGGGGTAACGATAGCCATGTTCACTTACTCCTTTTCGGTGATGGATTCGATTTCAACGCAGCCGCGCGGGGTAATGCGGTAGTAGCTGCCGGTCGGCAACGCCATTCCCGTCTCGACAAGCACCTCGCAAGCAAAGCGCACTTCCACTTCGGAGTAGCCGCTGTCGTCTGCGACGTGCTTGACGGAAAGGCCGTCGAGAGGCGGTGTCTTGACGGTGCGAGACACATACAGCGCAGCCAACACGGCCGCGCGCACATCCTTCTGCCGCAGCGCGTGCGCCTTCACTTCCGCGAGGCGGTTAGCCATGCTGGACATCCTTCTTGGCCTGGGAAAACGCTTCTTCCGACATGCCCAGCAGGCGGGCCGCCGTGCGATCGTCCTCGGACAGCTCGGAATGGCCGTCGCCGTCCGGGCGCTTCATGGAATGGGAGGAAGCGATGACAGGAGCCGCCTCCACGTACTTGGCGAAGCCTTCGAGGTCGGCCATCGCGTAATCCTTGGCCCAGCCCTCCATGGCAGGGGCGATCTTGCCAGCGGACATCGCTGCGGACACGGCGTCCGTCGCGGCCTTGGTTTTGACCTCGCCCTCCAGTTCGGCCAGCTTTCGGGACACCGCTTCATGCTGGTCGAGAGGCACGTACTTGGTCGGGTCGGGGGCCGCGCCCTGTGCGGCCTGGGCTGCGGTCAGCAGGTCTTTCTTCTTGTCAAGCTCGGCCAGGATTTCCTCGGCCGAGGCGGTGGGGGCGAGTCCCAGCTTGTGGGCGACTCGCTCCTGCAGTTCCTTGCTCATGGGGTCTCCTTGAGAGGCTGCGGCATGCAGGTAAAGGTTGGGGGTGTTCGTCAGGCCAGCCCCGGAGAGAGACACGACCCTTCCGGTGTCCGGGTCGTATGCGAATACCGGCGACAGGTACCTGTACTCCTTGGCGGCGAGCGCTTTTGCTGCCGTCTCGGTCCACGTTGCCTGCCCCCACACGCCGTCCTCTCGAAGCTCCAGCTTCTTGATCCATCCGGCTGCGGGGACTGGTCCGGCCTTCTTCTCGGCGGTAAGGGTCTGGTGATCGTAGTCGACCACCAGGTCGATTCCCCACCCGGCAAAGGCAGACAGCACGGCGTCGGCGTCAAGCTCATACGGCCCGCGCCCGTCGCGCCCCGAGAAGTTCCCCGCCGGAACGAGATGAACCCATTCCGGCGGGGTGTCCGAGGAAGGAAGGCGGATGCTGAAACGATCGGTGAGGGTCTTCATGTAGCCATCATGGCCACATCAGATGATAAGAAGGCGCGGAAGAGGGTCAGCATATAGCCGCTCTCTTCCGCGCCTGATTGGTGTCTTTGTCTGGTCGCCCCGTTTAACCCGTTTACCGGCGTTTACTAGGGGGGTGAAGGGGGTGGACAGGTGTCCACGCTAGGGACGATGGTTAAAAATCGTTCTGGGGGCATTCTGGCGAGTTTTCGGATTTTGCGCAACCCCTCTCGTCATCATGGCAGCATATACCCCGATACGATGGCCAGGATGGAGCCCCTGTCGCTGTCCGAAACACCAAGGAAAGGACGGGCCGGGATATCGCCCCAGGGGGCCGCACCGAATTGCCCGCGCTTCGCGCCGAACTGCTGCACGGCAGCATAAACCTGTGGGCTGCCAATTTCAACCCTGTCGCGACCCGCGCTGTAATGTATCATCGTGGACAGGGATTTGGTTTCGCCGATGAGCGGCTTCTTTGATCCAGCGCGGGTCTGGCCTTTCTTGGTCAGCCCGCCGCGCTTGCTGCGGGAACCCTTGTACTTGTCGACATAGGCAAGGATGGTCGCCGGGGAGTTCTCCTTCCACGCTTCGCCGTCAGGGCCGACGCCGTCGGAGAACCGCTGGATCGCGCTCTCGGCGAGCAGCTCCCCGATATCCTGCATGGCGGGAGACATATTGCCGAGGCGACGGACAAGCCCCTCCAGGGCGTCCAGAACCTCTCTGTCGTTGATTTCGATATTGATCATGGCTATACTCTATTGAAAGGTGCGCGCATCGCGGCGTCCGGCTCATACCCGGAAACGTCCTGGACGTTAGCGCGGGGGCGCACCTGCTTTTATCCACATGCTCTGCAGAGCCAGCGACCTTCTCTTTTCCCGAATCTCAAAAGCTGCCGTGCGCATCTCGCCGCCAATCTCTTTCGATATCCGCACGACCGGGCGGCCAGCCTTGGTCATGCCCCCGTCCTCGACCAGGTCCGGCTTGTTCAGCATTTCAGGCAGCAAGGCATAGTCTTCGACCCTTACTTCCCGCTGGCCTCTGGCGAGTTCTGACTTGGCGTCGCCATGCCCGGTGAGTATGTGCCTGGGTGCATACTGGTCGATCGCATAGTCGAACAGATCGACCCTTGCGCCGGTCAGTCCTCCCACCGTCTTCGCGTCTGCACTTGTGAGCAGGCCCATGGTCCGATACGGGGGGACGTCCCTGCCGTCCAACGCGGCCTGAGCATAACGCCGAACATCATCCGCCACGGAAGGCAGGCTGCGATATGCCGTGGCCAGCCTGTCGCGGACAGACTCCGGAACTCCCTGCATGTACGACTTGGCCAGGGAATAATCCCACTGCTGCGTTTTGGCCGCCATCGTCCGGACGGCGTCTGAAACCGTGTCGCCGGGCATGTAGCCCCATCCACGGTCGATGCCGCTCGGCTCTCCCGTCTTGGGGTCGATTCCATTATCCGGAGCCGTGCGCACCTTGCCGCCGTACCTGTCGGCATCCTCGGGACGCCTGACGCCGACAACCCGGCATCGGCAGCCCCACCCGTTTGGAGGGTAGTGCGCCTTCCACCAAGGATCGTCAGCCCGCAGCGTGAGACCGTTCCAGGACACATGCAGCGGACGGGGATGAAGGGAGCTGTCGGAGTGCTTGTACACCCACCACTCAAAGCCGCCCTCGCGCAGCTGCGCAAGGCGACCGGCGGCGTAGCTCGTGGAAAGATTGGTCGTGTAGATAACCCTGGTGCGCCAGTTGAACTCGCCCCGGTAGTCCCAGCCGTTGCGCTCGACGATTCGGGCAAAGTCCTTGCGGAAGGACTGAATACTTCCGCCCTCGGCAATAACCCTGTCGACCGCTGCGGCCAGGTCGGACAGCAGGTCCGCCTTTGCGGCCCCGGCCACCATGAACCCCTGATCGTGCCGCCCCTTCCAGACGTCGTCCCACTTGGCGGACGGCATCATTTTGCCGAGCTTGGCCCGGAAAAAGGCGACCTGCTCCGGAAACGGGCGCTTGAGTACGCCCGCCACCTTCGGGTCAGCTGCGGCCGGATCAGACATCAGACTCCCTCTCCACGTCGTAGCGCCCCGCCAGCTCGGCGGCGGCGAATCCCATGGCCATCACTTCGGCCAGATCTCCATCGGGCAGATCGGCGTAGCTTGCGAGCAGCGACTCCCGAAGCGTCGGAAGGTCCGGAGCGTCCTCGACCAGCTTGCCGATGTGCTCCAGAATGGTCGCCCACCCTGGCTCGGCATCCGCAGCCATCCTTTCGGCCTGGGGGGATATGGGGGTCACATCCTCTCCGGAAGCCTCCTGGGCGTGTGCGGCGGTAGCCTTGCGGGAGTGCTTGTCTTTGTCTTGCTCTGTTTGTTTGAGATTTTCCGGCGCGGATACAGCACCCAAAAGAGGCTCGTCGCCTTCCGCTTCGGGGATGCCCCACTTCTCACGCACCCAGCGCTCCGGCACCTTGGCACCGAGGGGGACAATCTTGGACAGCTGGCCCGCAAGCGCCACCATGTCCTCGGGCTCTTCAACGAACAGTTCCACGTGAGGAAGGGGCGCATCTCCAAGGTTCAAGCGCACGATGGGGCCGATAAGACCCCGGCGGAGCGTCGCAGACAAAGAACGTGCGTCGGCGCGCAAGAGGTCACTGCGAACCTCGTTGTGGACCGTGGCCTGGGCAAGGCTGCCGCTGGAACCCTGGTCTGTCGTCAGCGTCTGTCCCAAAACGGCCTTGCTCACCTGGCGGTCCAGATATTCGATCAGGCGCTGGTACAGGTCCGCGCTGGCCGTCTTGGCCGTCGACTCCTGAAATTCGATCTTGAGGCTGTCGGGAATAACGGCGGCGGCATCGGAGCCGACATCCATCACCGCCCGGCGAAGCACGTCAATATCCTGCTGGGTGGCCGAGGCGTCGTATTTGCCCAGGCGCAGCGGCTGGCCGTACAGCTCGGCGAATGCCGCCCAATCGCGCAGGGCATAACTCTTGAACACCCACGCCCACAGCGCCGAACGGGCGAGGCCGCCCATGATCGGAATGCCCGCCAGAATCCTCGGAGCATGGCAGATAAACTTGTACTCCGGCAGCTCCTGGCCATCCGGCGACCCGTCGTACAGACGCAGATGGCGGCCGGTCTCCCGGTCGAACTGGAACCAGTGCGGCTCGCGGATCAGCGCGTCCTGGGGCAACCACCGGCCGCCCTGGGTGGACCAGAGAATCTCCGCAACGGCATACCCCTTGGACAGCGCGTCAAGCAGTCCCACCAGCAGGGCGGGGATGTCCAGCCTCTCCAGCGCGTCTTGGACAAGCTCCGCAGCCTTCTCGGCGGCGGGCGTCTCGTCGGCTGGAGAAACGGACAGCGGCAACCCTGCGGCGGCCAGCTTGCGGGTCTGCAACACCGAACGGTAGTGCAGGTCTTTCTCTTCAATGTCTGCGGCGGCCAGCAGATACTCCTTGGCGTCGCCAAGGCTCGCCCTGCGCAAAATGTCAACCACGTGCGCCGGGGTGAGCGAGGCCATGGGCCGCAAGGTCCACGCCTGCCGTATGCCGGTCAACCCGGCCGAGGCCACCTCGGACTTCAGTGTCTTCTTATCTACTACCATCGTTCATTATCCTCGCTTCCGCGCCAGGTTCTCCGGCTGACCGTTTCATAGGCATATACAGGTGACGGCTCCACGGCCGCCGAGACGGCCAGAGCCAAGGCCCAGAATCTGTCCGCGTGGCTTCTGCCGCTTTCCGTGGTCCGCTCGGCGATCAGTCTCGGCGCTCCGGTCGGGCTGGCTTCGCGCTTGACGGAATGCAGGTCCGACCGCAACTCGGGCCGGGGCGGAATCCGCAGCGAGCGATCCTCCATGCGCTCCTTGAGCGCGGTGGCCATGTCGAGCTTGCGCACTGCGGAGAACAGGACGCCTTCGACACGGTACTGGCCATGGCGACGCTTTGCCTCTTCGACGGGCATCTCGCCGAGACCCGTCTGGTCGAGCGCGGCGCGGGAGACCCGGTATTCCTTCATGATCCTGTCCAGGGCGGACAGCTGCTCGGCAAAGGACGTCCGGCGCATTTCGACCAGCTCCCGCAGCCAAAGGACATCTCCGACCATCTCCAGCACGGCGATGACGGTCAGGTCGCCGCGAGCCGCAAAGTCCATCCCCACAAAGCAATGGCCGCCGGAGTACTTTGCGGGAATCCCCGCGGCCTCGTCCTCGCAGCTGCCGACCAGCTCATAAGGGAGCCAGGCCGAGGCCGCGTCGACGAACTGGCACTCGAACTCCTGCGCCCAGGCTTCCGGGTCGGACATGCCCCGTCGCAGCTCTTCGACGTCTCGCGGGAGCCCGTCGGCGACGGCGTCGTAGATGGTCACAATGTGCCGGGAGAAGACCGACTCGGGATCGGTCATGATCTCGTGAAATTTGTCTCCGACTCCGCCGGGCGTGGATATGACGCGCAGCTTGAGGTCGGGGCGGGATATGACGGGGAAGAGGGCCTTCCATATCGCCCGGTTGTCCTTATGGTGGGCAAACTCGTCAAGAATGAGGTTTTCCGTCATACCTCGCGCGGTGTCGGGGTTCGCGGCCACGCACCGTATGCGGCTCCCCTTGGGAAGCCTAACCTCGAAGGCCAGCTCGTTCGCGGCGAAGGGGACGGCCAACGCTTCGAAACCGGCCTTGAACGCGCGCAGGTGGAGCTTCACGCCGTTGTCCATGGCGTCCAGGGCGCGGGCCTGGCTGACGGACAGAATGGTCCATCGGCGAGACTTGCCCTGCGTCTCCGCGTCAAGGCAGTCCAGAACGGCCTCCAGGGTGGTCGTGAATGTCTTGCCGGTCTGACGGCTCCACATGCCCGACTTAAACCTGGAGGTGTCGTTCAGGTATCTGCGC
Organism: Alkalidesulfovibrio alkalitolerans DSM 16529; assembly: GCF_000422245.1. NCBI lineage: Bacteria > Pseudomonadati > Thermodesulfobacteriota > Desulfovibrionia > Desulfovibrionales > Desulfovibrionaceae > Alkalidesulfovibrio > Alkalidesulfovibrio alkalitolerans. The sequence goes on along the minus strand of NZ_ATHI01000003.1, from coordinate 41,892 downwards.
TGGTACGGATAAAGGACTGATTCGCTCATTCTTTCGGCCTGATTAAAAGTTCAACGTAGCGCTTGCGGGCTGCATTGTTTATACCCCTCCAGCGCTCTCGCTCCACGATCTCGCAATCCGCATACAGCTCCCTGATCAGCGGATGGTCCCCGTAGGTCAAAATCCAGCTACCCTTAACAGTACGCAGGCGCTCCCGAAGCTCGGCATGGTCTATGCCGCCGCTCGCGTACAGCTTCTGGTCGCCGTCCGCGTAGGGAGGGTCCAGGAAAAAGACTACCCCCCCCCCCCCCCGAAGGGGCGTGGTCATAAAGGTCGATCAGCCGCCGCCAGTCGAGGCATTCTATCGACACCCGAGCCAGGCGATCGGATACGGCCATGATGTTCTTGATCAGCGTGTCCCGCGATGCGGCAGCGCACGACCTGGACACATGGAAGCCACGACCGGCCAGCCCGGCAAAGCCGGTCCACCGTGCAGCGATCCACCGCGCGGCGCGCTGAATGTCCGTCTCGCCCGGAGACTCCAGCCAGTGCAGGCGCTCGGAACGGGAAAAGAGGCAGTACCGAAGCTCCTTGGAAAGCTCGTCGGGATGATGCCGTGCGACGCGGAAGACCGTCACCAGCCCCTCGTCGACGTCGTTGTACACCTCGACAGGAGAGGGCTCTTTCGCCAGGAGCACGGCCCCCATGCCACCAAAGACCTCCACATAACAACGATGCGGCGGAAGCATGGCGGCAATGTCTTTTGCCAGCCACCTCTTTCCGCCGGGATATTTCATAATGGGCTTTACATTAGCTGCCATACAGCTCTTCCTTGATGCGATTGAATGTGTATGCGTCGTAACGAGCATCGTCCTGCATGGCCTCTTCGATCTTGGCCAGCTTGTCGGCCACCTCGTCCTGCCAGCGCTTTTGAACCACAGACGCTCTGGAAACCTCCGCGATAGCCTTGGCGGCCTGGGAGAGCAGCTTGACACGCGCTCCGGCGTCGGACTCTTCCTCGGCCTCCTGCAGCGACACCATCGCATCGAACAGTTCCGACTGGACCAGACTGATAACAGCTGCGGACCTGAGGTCCGCCTGATCCGGCGCGCTCTCCGCAATGAGCTTCGCGGCTTCCGTACTCGCCTTGATGGCCGAGAGCTTTCGTTCCAGCTTCTTTCCGTAGCGATGCACGGCGGAGCGGGAGGGAGCGGCCTCGTCGGGAAACTTGTCCTGCAGGTCTGCGATCAGCTCGTCGAGCGTCAATCTGCCCTCGACGATCCGCCGCTCCAGATAGGACCGTATCTCCGGTGAAAGCTGCTGGACTGTGGATTTCCTTGCCATGCCGCTTACCACTTGGGAGGTCTTGCGACGCCTGCGGGACACGGCGCGCGGTGGTCCACCACGTCCTCACCGTCGGCGGTCAGCTCGGCTTTCCAGACAGGCCCCTTGCTGATCGTCAGCAACCCGCGCTTTTCCAGACTTGCAAGCTCCTGCCGGACCAGGTCGGGAGTCACCGCCAGCGGGACGTCCTGGGCGGTCCTCATAAGCACCATTTCCGTGGTGCCATAGGGGCGCGCATGCCACAGCGCATAGAGAAGCACCCAGCGAAGGGTCTCCCGCTCCGCCCTGGCGATATCTACAAACTCATTCATTGTTTCTCCGGGCCATCAGCTCGTAGAGCCGGTCTAGTTTCACGTTCAGGGCCGTGTATTCGCGGATGGAGTCTTCCCTGCGCTGAAAGTTGATGGCCAGCTCGGATCGGCAACACTGCTGCTCGCGTCTGATCTGTGCCAGCTCCTTCGCCTGTTCGGCCTGGCGCTTTTCCATGTCGCTTACCATCTTGGAGACGAGCGCCCGCAGTATGCCCACGAGAAAGCCGCTCCAGGCGACCATAAGTCCTGCTGCGAACAGCAACTGCCTTTCGGTCATTTCCTGCTCCCGCCGCCCTTGAGAATGGTCGTGATCTTTTCCGCCCCGCGAGAGACGAAGTAGAACCCGAAGGCCGCCATGAGCATCTGCTTGAGCATGTCCACGTAGGCCGGGGAAACATCGTGCTGATACAAAGAGAAGCCTGCAAAGATGGTCCATGCAGCCAGCAGATAGATCAGGACGAGAGGCCGCACGTTTTTGGACAGCCAGCTGTCACTGCTCATGTCGGCTTTCAGCCGCTCGGTGAGCTGGTTTTCCATGTCGGCTTGGAAAGACATGGCCTGCGCCACGGCCTGCTGCTGCAGTAGTGCGAGCTTGGCCTCGGCCTCGGCCTTCTGCTCGGGAGTCATATCCGGGGGGAAGTACCCCTTGATAAGGTCGACCCCGGCAGAGATCAGGTCTCCAACAAAGGGGAGCATCATACCTCCTGGGCGAGGGCGAAAATCCGCGTCAGCCAGCCCATGCCGAAGCGGTCGAAGTTTTTCGTCTGGCTGTAGCGCATCGCGCGCAGCGCCATGAACCTGACCGCGCGCCATTCCGGGTGGGACTTTGCGGCAGCGAGAGTCTTCGGCCCGATCTTGCCGTCCACGGTCACGTCGGCAGCCTCCTGGAGCATCCGCGCGGCAGCGGATACGCCCTGGTTTATGGCGGCGTCAAAGACGTAGAGGGAAAGGGGCCAGGGAAGCTCGTCGCACTTGCAGGCATCCCAATAATCCCGCCTGTAAATCTCGCGCGCGTCAGATTCGGTCAGGGCGCGGATGTCGAGATCGGGATACGAGCGCTGGCAAATGCCCCACTTGGTCAGGCCGCCGGGGTCGCGAGGGTCGTCCGAGACCTTCTCGCCACCCTCGGCAGCCACAATCAAGAGGAACGCGGCATCGAAAATTTGAGGGGGGGGATTGTAATTCTTTTTCATGCCCGCACGATACGGCAATATGCGGCGGGGCGAGCGTAGAAAGCATTCAGCGGGAGCCACAAGACTATGCTTGCGACTCCCGCTGATATAAGGCTTTGGCCTTGGCTTTTTGATACAGAACTTTTCTCGGAAAAGCTATCCCCAGATCACAAGGTCGTTTCGCTCATGACCTTTTCGATACGCCTGCGCTCGCGCTGCGTCAGGCTCCACTCGCTTTTGATCTTCTGGAACTCGGACAAGGCTGCCTCATAGCGCTTGGCCTGCAGTTCCGTTCTGCGCTGCCTGTCGGCATACTGGAGGAGCACCCAGAACGGGTCAATCTCCTCCCCGCACTTTTCACACTTCACAGTGTGGGCCTGGTCGTTTACGAGCAGCCGTGGATGATCGCACCGGCGATTCCTTGGCTTCACGGTGTAGGGCGTGGCGACGCCTTTCTTGTAGTCGTTAAAATCAACAACCTTACCCACTTCACACTCCTTTCATCACAGAGGCAAGGGCAGCTGGCCAATCTGCTGCGACCTGCCGCCGTCCTTCTTTTCACCGCCGGGAATCCTCGTCAGGGCGCGCCAGATAGTCTTGTCGGTCAGACTGAACTCTACAGCCAGCATGGCCACGATCGTACGGGCCGATAGCCCCTGCTCGGAGAGGCCGTCGAAGCGCTTCTGGATCGACAAATCCTGCATGGCCGCGACGGCAGCCTGGCAGCGCGGGATATAGAACCCGCGACTGCCGCCATAGTGGCGCACGAAAGCTGCGGCGACATCTTCGCCGAGAACCTCGCCAAGCCACTCTATGCGGGCAATGCCTGCGGGAATGTCTCCCTTCGGCACGTCCAGGGTGGTTCCGCCGAGCTTCTCCACGACGCGCAAGGCGAAGTCCAGGCCGATATGCTCGGCCAGCTCCCTCACGCTCGCGGGAAGTAGCTCTTCCAGCTTCTGCGCGTGTTCCGTGTTCAGCTTCTGTTCGATCACTTGGACTCCTCTTGCTTTTTCCAGCGCCGTAGGCCGGAGATGATGTCGGTTGCCTGCTTCCTGCTGGCAAAGGTGACATCGTCGACGCCAGCCGTGCGCTTGATGAACCCACGCAGACGTCCATCATTCAGCCCGTCCTCCCATCCGCGCTCAAAAGCGAGCTGTTCAATCTGTGCGAGCTGCCGAGTGGTCGGCTTCGTCAGGTCTTGTCCACCGCGCGGAGCCGGATCAGGAACGTAGATGTCCGCGCCCATCTCTTTGAGCTTCCAGCACCATCTGGTCAGCACCTTGTCATCCATGGCGGTGCATGAACGATGGCCGGTATGAATCTCCTGAATGGAGCGGCGCATTTCCTCATCGTCTCCCCACAGCTGCTTTGCACCCTTGTGAGCTATAAAGAGCAGTCGCCCACGGCCTGTTTTATTCATTTACTGCCTCCATTCGCCCAGAGTTTCAGCCATCCGACAACCTCTTCGGCGTCTTCCGAGCTCAGACCTTTGCGCTTGATGTGGCCACGCCACATCGCAAGCACCGCCGGGTTCGTAAAAAAGTCGGCAAGAGCCTTGCGCAGTTCGTGCTTCTTCTCGTCCTGGGTCATTGACTCCTCCGCGCCCAGGCTACGGCCTCAAGGAGTAAGCGCCGATCATCGTCAACGCGAACACGGCGAGGGTCACCTTGTCGTCAGCCTGGATCATGACCAGCAGAGCTATGCAGTCCGCGCAAAGGGCGAGGGCCAAGGGCATCCCGGAACTCTTCACAGCCCCGAACAGGAGCGTGACCAGACATACCCACGTCCTCACCTGCCACGGAAGCATCGCGGCCGGAACGCCGTAGCGGAATCCCAGGGCATAGGCTCCGAGGAAAAGCGCGGTCACCAAAGTCTGCGGGTGCGTTATTTGCATGTTTCTCCCAAGCCGCTTTGCGGCATTTCGTTTTCATTCGGCTGGCTCATCAGGCCCCGGTCGCCGTCTCTCCGGAACGACCGCCCACTCAGGGCGGTTTCGCTTTCAACAGGCGGGCTTTCGCCCGCCACAGCATGATCCAAGGGGCAAGGCACATTACTCCTTCGCCAGGCGCGCACCGAGGATCGAGTGCGAGATCGACGCCGCGGGGACGCAGTTGACGTTCCAAAGCCCCGCATGCGCGCCGTAGCTCCAGTGGCCGCCCACGATCGGGAAGGCCTCGCGATAGCTGTCCCAATACTGCCAATCAGGAGCTGTGGACTCGCTCTGCTCATCAGCGCCGAAGTCCACGATAAAGAGGTCGCCGAGGTCGTATTCGTTCGTCCTCTCGTCCATGAAGGTCACCGGATAAACAGCGTCGTCAATGGAGTCGGGAATCTGGCCGGTCTCGACCCATGTCTTGCGGCCGTGGCGGTCCCAGAGGCAGATTTCGCCATCATCGGTCTTGAGCCCGTCAATCCACTGCCAGACGTTGCCCCAAAGGCCAACGATTCCGCGATAAGTGGCCTGCGCCACGTCCTCGGCGTCAACCTCCGCCGCACCCTTGCCCCAGGCGTCCACGCGGCCGCGACCGGTCTTGCTCTGACTGTCCATGGTGGCATTCTCCACCAGGTAGAGCCACTGAATCGCGGACCACTGGTAGGCGCTCCAGAGCATGAAGCCGTCGACATCGCCCTCGTTGCGCGCGGCGGCGTCGGCCTGAAACTGCGTCAGGCTCCGGCTGACAGCGGGCTTGACTCCAGGAACGGAAGAGAGCTTGGAGCCGTCCATGCTGGCCTGGTACTTGCCGACGAACACCTGCTGCAGGTCGCCACCATCACGGCGGAAGGCCGGATGAATGGAAAACCCGTCCAGAGGCTTGTCACTGATCAGCCAGGCATGCTTGCCAGCATACTCTCCGGCCGTCAGCCAGGTCCGCTTGATGTAGAACGCGGGAATAAGCACCATGTACTGCCCGTCGATCACGACATCCTTGATGCCGCCCCAGACGGGATGGGTGTCGAAAAACGCCTGTCCGGGATCGGGAACCACATTCCCGTCAGCGTCGATACGCGCCCACAGGCCGCCGTCGCTGTCCGACCCGGTAAACACCACGCCAATTGCATCCATAATCTTCTCTTCCATCGGTTTTCTCCTTTCGGCTGGCTCATCAGGCCCCGGTCGCCGATTGGCCGGGACGACCGCCCAAAAGGGCGGTTTCGCCTTACAGTTCATCCATGAGCAGCGACTTGGACGCCTTGAAGGTCACGGCCTGGCGCTCCGGGATCATGACCGGCTCGCCGGTCTGGGGATTGCGACCCTCGCGGGCCTTGCGCGTCACCGGCTTGAAGGTGCCGAAGTGGCGGAGGTTGACGGACTCGCCGGAGCGCAGCCCGTCGACCATGGTCCGCAGCACGGTGTCGACGATGCCTGCGGCCTGGGTCTTGGTCAGTCCCGACTTGTCGGCTACGGCCTGAACGATTTCGCTTTTGGTGAGAGACATTCCTTTTCTCCTTGTGGTTGTTACGCTTCACCCTTGAGGGCTTCGGCGGATACTTCGATGTAGAACTGGTCCTTGGTCTTGCGCTCCATGCCGACGGCTTCCAGCTTGCCGTCCGTCCACTCGCGCATGGCTTCCTTGTTCACGGTCTCCGAGGTCTTGATGGCCTCGCCCCATCCCAAGTCCTTGAGCTTCTCAAGAACCTGGGCCATCTTGACCTTGGCCTTGGCCACGATGCTCGTGGATTGCCTGAACCCGATCACCCCATGCGGCAGTTCCAGGCTCTTGCGCTTGGTGAACAGTTCGCCCCTGTTCACCTCGGCGAATCCGTTCAGCGCCGTCGCCAGGGCCTTTTTGCGCTCCTGGTGCGGAGCCGCTTCGGCGTCCGCGTTGCGCTTCACGATGTCGATGTTCTCGTTCATGTCCGCCTCGATGGCGGCGAGGCTGCGCTCGATCTCCGCCATTTCAGCCATTGCAACCTTTGCCTGCTCGACCGTGGTGATGATCTCGCTCTGCGGCTTGATCCGCTTGCTCATCTTTCGCTCCCTTTAAAGTGTTTCAGCGTTGCACCCTCCAAGCCTTCAATCCGCTCGGCAAGCGCCAGCATGTTGTTTCCCATGATCACCAGCTCCTCGTGGGCGCTTCCGGCCTTCTGCGCCAGAATCTTGAGTTCCACGCCAAGCCGGTGCGCCTCGCCGGAGATCGGTCCGTTCGGCATGGCGGTGAAAGCCTGGTTCCCTGTTCTGCGTCCGGTATCGGTTCTCTGCAGCATGTGATTCTCCTTGACTGTTGCGGGTTATCCCCTGAGTTCCGCCACCCTGCAGCCTTCGCAGTTCTGTCGGGGGCATTCGATGCAGATTTGATCCAGCGGGGTTTCGCGCCCCTTGTCCATGGCCTCCATGAGGGCCTGGTATCGCTTCACCAAATCTCCGTTCCTGTCGTATTTCCCATTCTTGAGCAGCGAGGCGGCAGGCTTCGAGCAGCCAAGCACCGCGCAAATCTCATTTAATGTGAGCATCAGGCCGCCCCTACCTCTCTGCGGTTGGCGGTCCAGGTCAGCGCCGCTTCAAGGACCGGCATGGTCAGGGCGGATACGTTGTTCGCCCGGCAGATGCGCAGGCATTCTTCGGCCAGCTCCACCGCCTCACCCCAGTTCCCCTTGCGGCAGCCCTGCCAGAACTTGGTGGCCGTCTCGCGGTCCACATCGCCGAAGCGGGCATTGAGCACATGGGTGAAGGTTTCGGCGCGGTCGAGGTGTCCCATCCGCGCGCGCTTGGCTCCGATCCTGCGCCCGAGCTGCAGCAGTAGGGGCCGGGTCTTGGCGCTCACGAACTGGCGCTCGTAAATTTCGGTTCCGACCAGGAGCACCGCGAAGCCGCATTCGTCGGCGAGGTAGCGCAAGGCTTCCAGCGCCTGCCAGCGCAGCTTGTTCGCCTCGTCCAGGATCAGGATCGGGCGCTCGGTCTGGCTCGGACCCCACTCGGAAAGCATCCGCATCCATCTGGTGGAAGGCCCTTCGATCCCGGCGGCGGCAGTCACTTCGCCGAGAAGGGCGTAACGGCTCATCCCCTCGTAGGCGCAAACCCTCATCGCGCCGTGGTTGGTCATGATCGCGCGAGCCGCCACCGTCTTTCCGGTGCCGGTCTCGCCGATGATCTCACCGACGGACGCTCCGGGGGTTTCCTTGAGCAGCGCGGCCAGGGCCAGCGCCTCGCGCACAAACTTGGTTTCAGCGATTTCCACATCTTCCTCCTTGGTTATGAATTACCAGCCTTGAGCCCTTAGAGCCTCGACCGCCGGGTCTTCCTTTACCCCCCAGCGATTCAGTGAGAGCTTCTCGGCATCCTGTGACTTGGCAGCAATGGCCAGCGTCTGCTCGGCAGCCTTGTGCCGGTTGTCGCAAAGAGCCTGCACCTCGGGATCAACAACGCTGATGCGTCCTGCCCCTATGTCGGTGGCCTCTATGGCTTCTCTGACGCCAGCCAGTTCAGCAAATTCGCGCATAAGTTCTCTCGGCTCCAGCCAGGCCACTTCGCCCTTCATGATCTGCACGGCCTTGCGGGCCTCCTGGGCCAGCTTGCCCGCGTACTTTGCACCCTGCGGGTCGGCCATGTCATAAACAGGCATGGGCCGGGCTACGCAGAGCAGCCGCGATTCCTTGAAAACATAGCTGCATACCGGGTCATGCCTCGGGTGGCGCACGAGCAGCTTCTCGCCGTCGTACTGGTGGAGTTTCTCGTGATAGTAGCGCCAGCCTCCGGCGGACACCGTTCCGGCGGTCACAACCCTCTCGCTACGGTCCGAGAACGCCAGCATCAGGGCTCCCTCATCTGCCACCATCTTTCTCCAACCGCGCTCGGTCCACTCGCTGAGCACCTGAACAGGAGAGCGGCCCTTCATGTGGTCGCCGCCCTGCGGTGTCGCGTGGTAGTAAGGGATCGCGTCCGCGAAAAATTGCTTCAAATCCTCAAGCGGCGTGGCTTCCGGAGCCTTGCCCAGCCGCCGGGTGCGCTTCACGATGCGGTTTCCGCCCGCGTAGAGCGGATGCCAGCCCAGATGCCATGCCAGTGCGGAGAAAATACCTTCGAGGTTCTTGGCCCTCGGCTTGAACGGCTGGGAGCGGATGATCCGGCCCTCGTCGCTGTTCAGCTGCACTCCGCCGAAAACACCGCCGGAGAAGACCGCCAGCTCGCGCCAAGCGTCGAGCATTTCGGTCCATGAGTATTCCGACCCGTTGTCCAGGTAGAGCCGCTTCGGCATGCCCCAGGGTGAATGGGCGCACATGGAGGCGAAGGAGAGCGCCACATGCTCGCGCCGTACGCCGGTACCCTTGTTGGGCAGGTAACCGGTGACGTGGATCATGTTGGTGGCCGCATCCTGCCAAACGATCAGGCGCGCCCAGGCCAACTTGCCGTCGGGCCGCAGAACAGGAATGTCGCAAGGCGATACGTCGCCGAAAACGACGTCTCCGGGGGCGTAGTTCTCGCGCGTCCTGTAGATGGGTGTCTGGTGGGTGTCGTAAAATTTCTTGGCGTCGCGCTTATAGGTGGCGATCATGGAATACCGGCGCTCAGCCTCCACAAACTTCCGGGGGACGTTGCAGCAGCGCTTCGCCACCGCTTCGGGCATCCCCGCCGCGACAGAAAGCCTGTAGAGCACCGGCTTGGCGAGGTTTTGCACCTGCCGCACGGATGTGTTCGCCTGCGCCCAGAGGCCGCGCACGGCCAGGGACATTTCCTCGGCGATCTCCGCCAGCTTCTCCCGGCGTATGCCGGACCCTGCCGCCATGGTCTCCCATTTCTGGGAGATCAGCGTCCGGGCCTGCCCCCTGTCGGTGCGGACCTTGTCCATAAGAGCGGTGATCCCGCCCTGGCGATACTGCTTCTCCCAGCGGTACAAGGTCGGCGTGGAAACGCCGTGGGCCTCGGCCAGCACTTCCGCCTTCTCGCGGCGACCCTTCGCGCGCGGTGGGAAGGATAGAAGCGGCTCGATCATCCGATACCGCCGCATGGCCTCCTCGCTGCGCCGTCTGGCGTCGCCCTCGTCCATGCTCACCAGCATGCCCACATGCACGTCCGTGGCATCTTCCCGCACCGCCGCCACAAGCGCCCGCGTCTCGGCGGGAACCTGCGCGGCGGGCGCGGGAAGATTGGAGGGGGTGGAGGTGGCTATTTCAACTGATTGACGGGCTTCATGGATGGCAAGAGCGCGCTGCACCTCGGCCGGAAGCGACGCGGCGTCGAACAGACGCTTGCGCCCGCCGCGACACGTCGCTTCGGTAAACGGCCAGGACTCGCGAAGAGCGCGTTTATGCACTGCCTGTACGCTGATATCCAGCGCGTCCGCGATAAGCCTGACGTCTACACTCATTAGATCACGCCGTCCTTGATGCCCAAGAGAACGGCAGCGCGGTGAGCATCGCCCCTGCGGCCTTTTTTTCTACCTGCCAAAACCTCATATACGGTCCGGTCCGAAATTCCGTGTTCACGAGCCCATTCGCGGATGGACTTTCCTTTCCTGTCGAGTTCCTTGCGGACCTGCTCGCGTGTTTTAACCATTGCTAAGATCACCTTCTTGGTTTAATTCGGTGGAAGACGGCCCAATCATACCGAACTAAAAAGTGATGTCAATCACTAAATGGTGATTCTCCGGTTTAAACTTAGAAAGTGTCGCCCGAAAAAGCGATTTTGCTTTTTATCTTTTTAATTTCAAACCTTTAACGTAAAGCGTCAACGAGGGGCAAAGTTGTCGCTTTTGGTTTAAACTTATGGAAGAAGCCTCAACCATAGGAAAAAGACTCCGCACATGGCGAAATGCCAACGGCTGGACACAAGCAGACCTTGCATCACTTTTAAGTGTTCATGTTGGAATGATTCGCAAATGGGAGGGAGAGACTTCTTTACCCGGCGGAGACGCACTCCAGCGGATTGGCGGAACCGGCGTGAATTTGCATTGGCTGCTCACCGGCGAAGGCAGTATGCGGAGCGATGAAGAGAGGGCCGCTACGCCGGATGTAGCTGTTGCTACGCCGGATGTAGCGCCAGGGATGCAGAAGTACGCCGCGCGGCTGGAGGCGATCATGAAGCTGCTGGAAGACATTGAAGACGAAGGGGAGCGGGAGGTTCTGCTCGCAGACTTCTTTGCGCGCGCTCAAAACGCGAAACAGATAGACGAGCTGAAGCGCACGGTCGCGGACCTCCGCGCCGCCCAGCAAAAAACGGGTTGACCTGGCGCACGATCAGCCGCCATAATCACCCGTAGAAGGCAAGGGAAATCTCAAATAATCAGGACAAAACTACACCCCTCGAAAAAGACCAACCCCATCCCCGCAAACCCGCACCAGCCGGGCGCATTCCGAAATATTCCCCCTCGTCCCACCAAATCCCAGATCACTTCCGTCTCACGTGTTCCGTCTCATATAATGTTTTCACCCCTACCCTGAAGTGAAGCTCATGCACAGCCATGTGCCTCCTTCGCGCGACCTCGTGGACAACGCGCCTCTGCTCGACGCCCTTGGGGTGCGTTGGATATTGGCTATGGAATCCGAGAGTCCACCTGCGAATGCGCGCGAGGTCGTGCAGTGGCCGGTCGAGGGCATGGAGAATATCGTCGTGTATGAAAACGAGGATGCATGGTCGCCCGCATGGTTCGCCGTGCCCGAAGTATCGGCCGGACCGCTTCCATCGGTAGCCGGATGTGGACATGACCGTCTGCTGTGCGCGGACGCCTCCGGACTACCCGCCATCAAGACCGGCGACACTCGGGCCGATTTCGCTGCAGGCGGCATGGACGTGCGCTTCGCCCCCGCTTCCGAGCCCCGCCTGCTCGTGGTTACACAGATGTACCGCCCGGGTTGGCGGGCCGAAGGACTGAGAGAAGGAGGCGAGCGTGTTCTCTTGACGACAAGCGAGACGCTGGGCACTCTCACGGCGGTGGAAATCCCAGCCGGCGTTTTCGCAGTGTCTTTGCGGTATCTGCCTGTAACGCCCAGATTGCTGACACGCGTGTCTTGGGGGATGCTCGGCCTGTTCTCGCTTGTGGCCGCTTCATGCCTGGCGTTGGGGCGGACGCGCCCGAAAAACGATTTTACGAGTCGGTCCTGATAATGTCACACCCCATGAACCGAGAATTTCAGTGCATCATTTGCGGTTCTTCAAGCGCACAACGCCTGTATCCCGTGCGCGATACCAACCAGGGAGCGCATGGGCAGTGGGACATCGTCCAATGCGACGGCTGCGGCCTAGGCGTGCTTTGGCCCTTGCCGTCCCCGGATGAAATATCCTTCTTTTATGAAGGCCAATTTTATACAGAGGGTGGCGAACGATTTGCAGGACCAGTCGAACAGCTTCGCGCAAAGCTGGCCGAACTGCGTGGCCGTACTCTCGACAGGATTTGTCCGGATCAAGGTCGCCTCATGGATTTCGGTTCAGGAGCGGGACATTTCGTGCGCGCGCAGCAACTCAAGGGGTGGGAGGTCCACTCCGTGGACCCCTACAGTTCCGTCGCGTCGCATACGGCCCGAGTAACGACGAACAAGGACGGGACGGTCCTATTGGACTACCCTGACGCCTATTTTGATGCGATCTCGCTGTGGTACGTGCTTGAGCATCTGGCAAATCCTCAGCAGGTGCTCCGCGAGTTGAGCCGTGTCCTCAGGCCTGGAGGCTACCTGCTAATTGCTGTACAGGATTTCTCGAGTATTCAAGCCCGATTCTTCGGTCCACGCTGGCTCATTCTCGACCCGCCTCGCCATCTTTGGCATTTCTCCCCGGCTAACCTCGATATGCTCGCCAAAAGACATGGCCTGCGACGGACGGCCATGAGTCGGGCGTGTGTTGAAATGGGCCCGTTCACCATTCTACAGAGCACGCTCAACATACTTCTGGGGAACCGCAATCACCTGTTTCGCTTCCTGAAAAATCCGAGGCTGTCCCGTGGCCGGGTTTCCTGGACGGAGGCGGGAGGCGTGGCCGCGAGCATTGCCCTTTCTACTGTCCTCGGGCCGTTGTCTTTTCTGGCATATTGGGGGCTTCTGGCGATCGGGTCGGGGGACGTGTTTACGGCCTATTACCGGAAAGACGCGCAATGATTTCGGCCAGGGCCGCTACGACAGGTGGAGGCGATGCCCGTCCGCTCAAGACTTGCGTCGTCGTACCGCCCGTCGTCTGCCACCATCTGGACCCCCACACGGGTATCCCCTTCATGCCGCACATGGCCGCCTATCTGGCGGGCGCCCTACGCGACGCGGGCATGGATGTGACCGTGCTGGACAGCTTCGGCATCGACTGCCACGCGACCCAGGTAGTACGTTCGGAATTCTTGCTCATGGGCCTTCGCGTGGACGACCTCGTGGGACGGGTCGCAAGGAACTGCGACGTCTGCTTCATCTATTGCCGGACAATCGCGGAATTTGTGGCCGTGGAAGATCTGGTGGACCGCCTGAGGATTAACAGGCCTGAAACGAAGATCGTACTTTTCGAGAACATCCAGGCAGTCACCTCATACAGCCTCATGGAAGTCGCGGACCAGTTCATCCGGCGAGGAGTTCATTGTGTCATCGGTGGGGAACCGGAAGACCGGTGCGCCGAAGTCGCTAGGCGTCTGGCTGCCAGCCGACCTCTTTCCGGCATCCCCGGCACGGTGCATGCGGGAGACGGAAGCGTGGCCGCGCCGGTCAGTGAAGAGTCTGCCGGGCTGCCAGAGAACCTGGACGCTCTGCCCATGCCTGCTTGGGAGTTGTGGAACCTGAAGGGGTACTGGACAATGGGCTTCGCCCACGCTCCAGTCAAAAAGAAGGACCGTTTCCTGCCGTTGCTCACTTCGCGTGGCTGCCCCTTCCGGTGCGCGTTCTGCATTTCGCCAGGGCTCAATCCCAGATGGCGACCTCGAAGCGCCAAACACGTCGTCGATGAAATGGAGCATTTCAACAAAACGCTCGGCATCAACGACTTCCACATCTCCGACCTCAATCCTACGGTCAACAACGAGCGCATCCGCGAAATGTGCCGCGACATCCTGCGTCGAGGGCTCGCGATTACTTGGAAGTTCGCCCAAGGCACCAAAATAGAGACCATAAAAGATCGCGAAACTCTGGAACTCATGGCCAAGGCCGGATGCGTCTATGTTTCCTTCTCGCCGGAAACCGGTTCGAAACGACTCCTTAAGATCATGCACAAGCCTTTCGACCACGAACACGCGCTTGCGATGGCCCGACATATGAACGCGTTGGGCATTCGCATGCAGGCCGTATTCCTCGGCGGCGTGCCCGGTGAAACGCAAGCGGACCGGGATCAAAGCCTGGCCTATGCCACACGGCTCATCAAGGCTGGGGTGGACGAGATATCCACGGTGATCTTCACTCCGTTGCCTGGGGCGCGCCTTTCCGATGCCCTGTCCGGTTACGAACATTACTCACAATGCACCCCGTCCCCCGATTGGCGCGCGGATTACAAGGATTTGACCGCCTACCGCCGTCGTATGTATCTGAATCTGTTCACGCGCAAGATACTCTTTTGGCCCGGCAAATTTCTGCGCGAGATGCACGGGCTTTTCACAAAAAACTTTGAAACGAAGATGGAAATGTCTTTGTACAAACAGATCAAGCTATACATCCTTCGGTATTTTCCGGCCTTCTATGCCCGGAAGCCTGTTTCCAAGTGAACCATAAGCAAAGGTACATTTCATGCCCAGTTTTCTAGTCCCCTATTTGCGCATAGCCCGCCCTGACCACTGGGCCAAGCATATCTTCATCGTGCCGGGCATATTTCTGGCCGCGTTCATGGCCGAAAGTCTCGCCTGGAACCAAGTGGCCATGAACGTCGTGCTGGGGTTCGCGTCGGCCTGCCTGCTCGCTTCAGCCAACTATGTCATCAACGAATGGCTTGACTCCGAAACCGACAAGCAGCATCCCGACAAGTGCAAACGGGCTTCTTGCCAAGGACTCGTCACAGCACGCGGAGTGTATGTCGAATATATCCTTCTCGTGGTTGCGGGTCTGGGCATCGCCTCATTCGTCAACACCCTTTTCTTCCTTTCGGCGATTCTGTTCTTCCTTAGCGGCATCCTTTATAACGTGCCGCCTTTCCGAACCAAGGACATCGTGTTCGTGGATGTCATCACCGAATCCCTGAACAATCCCATCCGCCTCCTTTTCGGCTGGTCGATGATATCTCCCAACTGGCTTCCTCCTTTGTCGATGATGCTCTGCTTCCTGTTCGGAGGCGCTTTTCTCATGGCCGCCAAGCGGCTTTCAGAATTTCGACATATCGTGGAGAAGAAAGGACGGGAGGCTGCGAAACTCTACAGGCGTTCCTTCGCCTTCTATTCGGAGGACTCACTGTTACTCTCGTGTTTCGCCTATGCCGTGCTGACCAGCTTTCTGCTTGGCGTGCTGCTCATGAAATACAGAGTGGAATACATTCTCACCCTGCCGCTCTTCACATGGCTGTTCGCCTACTACCTGCGACGCGGTCTTCAGCCCGGCTCCGTGGCCCAAAAGCCGGAGAAACTACTTA
Organism: Alkalidesulfovibrio alkalitolerans DSM 16529; assembly: GCF_000422245.1. Taxonomy (NCBI): domain Bacteria; kingdom Pseudomonadati; phylum Thermodesulfobacteriota; class Desulfovibrionia; order Desulfovibrionales; family Desulfovibrionaceae; genus Alkalidesulfovibrio; species Alkalidesulfovibrio alkalitolerans. The sequence goes on along the minus strand of NZ_ATHI01000003.1, from coordinate 26,638 downwards.
CGGACAAGCACCTGCGACTCATCACTCTTCTGCTCGTGGCGGCCTTCACGGTGCTCACCGCCTATGACATTCCCTGGCTGGAGAGACTGCTGCTCACCCGTTTCTCGGAGGTTCCGCTTGACCGTCTCTGGTGACGCCCAGGTAGCCTGGAGCGACATAAGGGCCGTCGTGCTCGATCTCGACGGCACCCTGTACCGCCAAAGACCGCTCAGGTTAGGCATGGCGACCGAACTCGCCGCAGGGCTGCTCATTGGCAGGGTCTCGCTCAAGACCTTGCGGGCCATCCTGTTTTTTCGGCAGCTCAGGGAACGGCTTGCCGAGCATGAAACGCAGGACGCCGCCTGGCGGCAATATGTGGACACCGCAAAGGCCTTTGACCTTTCTCCGGCCGAAGTGCGGGATATAGTTGCGGAATGGATACAGCGCCGCCCTTTGAAATATCTGTCCATGTCGGCCATTCGACCGGCGAAGGATTTCGTACTCGCGCTGAAAAAACGCGGTTTCAAGACCGCCGTCCTTTCTGACTACCCCACGCATGCAAAGCTGGCGCGCTTGGGCATAGAGGTCGACGCGCAGGGCTGTACCCTGGATGCGGAAAGTTCCATGCTCAAACCCCATCCGGGAGCTCTTCTGGATATGTTACGGCGATTGGAGGTTCTTCCTGAAAACACCCTGGTGGTCGGAGACCGCGACCGAAGAGACGGAGAGATGGCCCATCGAGCGGGATGCGCCTACCACCGGGCACGCTCGGCCCGATGTTTCCGAAAGCTTCTCGCTTCGCTCGACCAGCACCATGGAGCGCACGCGTGACAGCCCTGAAATCGAATCAGACCAGGAAGTTCTACAGCGACCTGATGCAAGGCAAGGAAAAGCGTCGTCTGTGGGGTACCGATTCCCGCTTCTCTCCTGAGGCCATCTGTGCAAGACCGTCGGTGCAGAAGTACTTTCTGCCTCCTGTCAAGCGTCATATCCGGTCGGAACATACGGTTTTGGATCTCGGCTGCGGTCCGGGCAACTTCCTGCCCTTGGTCTCGCCCTTGTGTCGCGAACTCGTGGGCGCGGATATCGTGCCCGACTTCGTGGCTGCGGCGCGCGGGCTCGTGGACCGGCTCGACCTTGCGAACGTTACGGTGCGACAGTCGGATGCGATCCTTCCTTTTGACGAAGGCTGCTTCGACAGGGTCCTCATGGTGGATACCATCCACCATCTGGAGGATGTGCGGTCCACGCTGGAAGAAGTGCATCGCGTGCTCAAACCCGGCGGAAGACTACTAGTATTCGAACCCAACAAACTCAACTGGCTGCTGTGGGTGATGTGCGTCCTAGACAGGAACGAGCGCGGTCTCCTTTCACTTGGAACCTTTCCAGCTTACCGGAAGGCGATGGAGGGTCTTTTCCGCATGCGGGACGAGGAATGGAGCGGCTTACTGCTCGGGCCGTCATCTCGTCTGGCCACCAGCGTTGCCGATTTCCTGGACGGCGGCTTGGGCGGAAAGCTGCGTTTTCTTTTGCCTAAGATATTCTTCACCGCCGAGAAAATTTGAGTCATGCCAAGCGGGAACGACGACATGCGTTGCAGAATATGCGGCAGCCCCCGCCTCAGGCTGGTGAAGCAAGGAGCAGGTCAGGGAGAGCTGCGTAGCGACGATTTCGCCATTACCGACGCTCGCTATGGCCAAACGCTGCCGATCTACGCGTGCGATGCGTGTGGCTTCCTCCAGTGTCCCGACGTCGAAGGACTGCTGCGTTACTACGAAGGACTGCAAGACCCGGACTACGAGAAAGGCCGCCCCCAACGCACACTGCAGGCACGGATGCTGCTTGGCCGCATGCTCTCCATTGCAGGCGATTCGGGCCAAGGCAAAACCTTGCTGGATGTGGGGGCGGGAAGCGGCATTTTGGTGCAGGCAGCCAGGGAAATGGGGTTTGACGCCTTGGGCGTGGAGCCGAGCCGCTGGCTTCAGGGAATCGCTGCCTCAGCGGAAATTCCCGTGATCTGCGGCACGATCGACGACCTGCCAGGGGATGCGCTTTTTGACGCCATCATGGCGGTGGACGTAGTTGAGCACGTGGATGATCCCATGGGGCTGCTCCGGGCCTGCGTCTCGCGGCTGAGGCCCGGAGGCCTGCTCGCTGTCGTCACGCCGGATCGCGGATCCGTGGTGGCGCGTCTCATGGGTTGGCGGTGGTGGCACTACCGCATCGCGCACGTAAACTACTTCAACCGCGTCACACTGGACATGGCCCTGCGCGGTGCGGGCCTGACCCCTATCCAGTACACACGCCCCGGCTGGCGCTTCCCACTCGATTACTTATTGCAGCGCTTGGGGGCTTATATTCCTCCCCGTTTTATTCCAGTCCCAGGTTTCGCCAGGAGGATAACCGTTCCCCTCAACCTGCTCGACTCGCTCATGGCCGTAGCCATGCGGAGGGAGTCTTGAAACCCGCCCGGCCAAATGGGGCTTCCAACCTGGAACAAGGAAGATGAGGACTCGATGACGCCACCATGCAACGCCCTCGGCATCATACCTGCCCGAGGAGGTTCCAAGCGCCTGCCGCGCAAGAACATCCGCTTGCTGGCCGGACACCCGCTCATAGCCTACACCATCCATGCGGCGCGAAAGGCCAAGCTCCTCACAGATTTCCTGGTCAGCAGCGAAGACGAGGAAATCCTCGCCCAAGCCAAACGCTACGGCGCTCCCACCCCTTTCGTCCGTCCCGCCGAACTGGCCGGGGATCAGGTTCGCAACATCGACGTCATCAGACACGCGCTGTTCAAGATGGAAGAGAGCAGGGGCATCCGCTATGACATTCTGGTCCTGCTGCAACCCACGTCTCCGGTCCGCTCTTGCGAACATATCGACGAAGCCATCCGGCTTTTGCATGCAAGCGGCCTCGACACGGTGGCCTCGGTCAAAGGACCCTTCAAAAAGCGGGATCCTGTGGCCAAGACCATCAGGGCCGGAGTGCTGGAAGATCTCTGCCCCGTGGCCGACTACTCCGACCCCGAGCCCTTGTACATGTACAACGCCTCGATCTACGCCATGAAGCGCGACTTCTTCCTTGAAACCGGGCGTCACGTCTCGCGACGCCAAGTGCCGCTGATCATGGACCAGTTCCATTCCGTGGATGTGGACACCGAGGCGGACTTTCTGGTAGCCGAGGCCTTCGTCAAATATCTTGGTTTGCACAGCGAGGTAACGCCCTGTGATTGAAACGAGACCGGTCGAGGGCATCGTCCCCGTCGTCGTGACCCCCTTCGATGACCATGGAGAGGTCGATCTGACTGCCGTGGAGCGGCTCGTCGGTTTTCTCAACAGCAAGTCCATTGGTGGACTCTGGGTGCTGGGCACAGGCAGCGAGGACATGAACCTGAGCTATGAAAAACGCCTGCGGATCGCCCGGATGGCTTGCGCGGCCAACGCCGGAAAGACGCCCCTGATCCTCGGTGCAGGCTTTTTCGCCATGGAAGACACCCTCGCGTTCTTCGAGGACACCAAGGACCTCGCTTGCGACGGCTATCATGTCATGCCCTATCATCCGCTCCTGAGCCTGGAAAGGCTGGAGTGGTTCTACACCGAGCTTGCCGACCGCTGTCCGCGCCCATTGTGGATGTACACCAGCGGCAACTGGGCACGGCCAATACCGCCGGAATTCGTGGCGCGGCTGAAAGGACACCCGAATATCGCGGGCATCAAGTACTCCAACTCGAACGCCGTGTTGGCGGGCAAGGTGATCAATCTGGCCGAGCCGGGCTTTCAGGTCATCACCGCCGTGGCGGCACAACTGCTCGCCTCCCTGGCAATGGGGGCGCGGGCACATACGTCGAGCCTGGGCAGCGCATTGCCCGAAGCCATGATCGCCGTTTACGAGCTTTTCCTGCAGGGTGACATCCAGGGCGCGCGTGCAGCCCAACGCACCTTGGTGGAGTTCCTTTCCCTCACTGCTACATGCGCGAAAACCGATAACTTTCTGACTGGCGCCGAGGAGAAATACATCCTCAGCCTGAGGGGTATCTGCGGTCCGCGCATGAGCTCGTATTATCGCGAACTCACCGAGAGGGAACAGGCCGTGGTGCGCAAAGCGCTTTCCCTTTATCCCGGCATCGTGCCCGTCTAGGGTGACGTCCGTGGAAATCCGCAAAGCCGCATTTTGCCGAGGAGCGGTCAGGGGTTGCTGATAACCTTTGCGAGCCGTATCGATCCGCTGGTGGACGCGGCACTGGCCCCCGGAGGCGAGCGAACGGGAGGATACGGGAACGGGCGGCTTTTGGTTGACTTTTTGTTCAGATTTTCCTAACGAAAAACGCCATGCTTTCCGAGCTTTTCACATCCAAAGCCCGCATCCGGGTACTACTCAAACTTTTTTTGAATCCAGGTATTTCCTGTTATTTAAGGCAATTGTCTGGAGAATTCGGGCTGTCCCCAAACGCCTTGAAAGAGGAGTTGGACAGTCTGGCGGGAGCCGGGTACCTCGAACGCGAGCAAAACGGCCGTTCCGTCTATTTTCGGGCCAATACCAAACACCCGTTTTTTCCCGAAATCCACTCCATCGTTCGCAAGCATCTGGGCATAGACAAAATCATTGAGCAGGTCATTTCCGCGTTGGGGCAGATTGATGCCGTCTATCTGCTCGACGACTACGCGCAAGGCATCGACTCGGGGCTCATAGACCTCCTGATCGTGGGGACACCGAGCCGGAACCTGCTTGAAGGGAGCCGACGTGGAGTGGAGCAGAAGATCAATCGCAAAATTCGCTACATGATTGTGTCCCCCGAGGAGTTTGAGTCAGACAGTTCCGTATTCCTGCAAAGACCGAACTGCAGGGTACTATGATGCGTGACGCGCCGCACATGATTGCCCCGGGGTCGGCTTCGCTGCCGAACGGCGGAAAAGGCGGGAACTGAATGGAGCGGAAACGGGACACGCCCCCCCGGGACCCGGGGCTTTTGCGCGCCTTGCGCGATCTTTCCGGCGGCTATGTGTCCTACGCGGCCTTACTGACCGGTGTCATGTTTCTTGCCGCCGTCCTCGAAACCTTCGGGCTCTCCCTCATTCTTCCCATTCTCGGACACATCACAGGGCAGACCTCGGAGCAGGGTTGGCTTGGCGAGGTCTTTTCGGCGACCGCCGCCTTTTTCCCCGAAGACTATCGGCTGCTTTCGCTCATGGGGTTTGCTGCCTGCGTCTTTCTTCTCAAGGCGCTGGTCATGGTCATGTTGCAGGCCATGCAGATGGACTTCAGCCTCAAGCTTCGCGAAAACTGGTCCGCCTCGATTCTCGAGAACTACATGCGTGCCCCGTTCGTGGCCTTGATGCACGAAAAGCACGGCGTCATGGTCCACAATGCCACCTTCGAGCCGCTCTCCGCCAGCAAGGCGGTCCTGCAATTCTGCCATCTTTGTGTTCATGCCTTCACCTGCGTTTTCGTCTTTGCCCTATTTCTGGCGGTGGACTGGTCATTGACCCTGTTCATGGCCGTCCTGGGAGGAGGTGTGCTACTTGCGACCCGCACCGTGACCCGCAATTTTTCCGTACGCTTCGGGGCCCAGCGTCTGGCGTTGCACCACGAGATATGCAACCTCACGGCGGAGTCGCTCAGCGCGCTGCGAGACGCCAAGCTGCTTGGCATGGAGCGAGGTTTCGGCGATCGTTTCAAATCCCTGTTGCGGCAGTACACCAGCAAGCATGTCCGGTTCTCGGTCTGGTCGGGCCTGCCAGAGAATTTCGCGGAATTTTTCATCCTTTTGGTCTTCCTGTGCATCGTCCTTTTCCAGACCGCCTATCTGGGCAAAGATCTGCAAAGCCTGATTCCGACGCTCGGATTATTCATCATTGCGGGGAATCGGCTTTTGCGGTCTCTCGTGCAGATAATCGCCTACCGGTTCAAGCTTCTCTCCAATCTACCCTCCTTCTCCATGCTGCATCGGCTCATGTTCCATGGGCCCGGACACGAAGTTCTGGGGCAAGGGGATGATTTCGAGAGACTGGACTCAGACATCGTGTTCGAGAACGTCAGCTTTGCATACGACAAGAGGAATCCAATACTTCGAAGTCTTAACCTCACGATTCCCTTGCGGAAAATGACAGCCCTCGTCGGCCCCTCGGGGGTCGGGAAATCCACAATCGCCGATCTGCTCGGCAGCCTTCTCACGCCAGACACCGGCCGGATTGTGGTCAACGGCCGCTCGTTGAGCGAAATGAACCTGGAGCAATGGCGGCGCAATATCGGTTACGTCGGCCAGGAACCCTTTCTTTTCCATCTGAGCATTCGTGAAAACATCATGCTCGGAAAGCCTGGCGCGACTCTGGAAGAAATCGAGAACGCGGCCAAGGCCGCGAACATCCACGAATTCATCGCGAGTCTTCCGCAAGGATACGACACCCTGGTCGGGGAGCGCGGGGCAAGCCTCTCGGGCGGTCAGCGGCAACGCGTCGTCATCGCCCGCGCTATTTTGCGCGATCCGGAAATATTCATTTTCGACGAAGCCACCAGTGCCCTGGACAGCGAGACGGAAGCTCAGATTAAGGCGGCTATCGAAGGTCTGGTCGGGAAAAAGACGCTCTTGGTTATAGCCCATCGCCTCTCAACAATCGAGAAGGCCGACGTCGTCTACGACATGGAAAAAATCATGAAAGTCGGCTCAAGAAGCGAAGACTTGGCCGACTCGGACGCCAAGCGCCAACCATAGCGCCAAGGAGTGCAAAAGATGCCGCGCGTTTTGACCATCGACGGACAAAGCATAGCCGACGACACAGGCTGTTTCGTCATCGCGGAGGTAGGGCACAACCACCAGGGAAACCTGGAAACGTGCATGGAGATGATGAAAGTCGCCAAGGAGTGCGGCGCGGATGCGGTGAAACTGCAAAAACGCAACAACAAGACTTTCTTCACGCGAGCGATGTACGATTCTCCCTACTGTAGTGAGAACAGCTACGGCTCGACGTACGGGGAGCACCGCGAGGCATTGGAGTTCGACGTGGATCAGTATTCGAAGCTGATCGAGTACGCGAAGGAACTCGGGATAGTCTTGTTCGCAACGGCGTTCGATCTCGAAAGCGCGGACTTTCTTGAAAGCCTGCACATGCCGCTCTACAAGATAGCTTCTTCGGACATTGTCAATACGCCACTGCTGAAAAAGGTCGCTTCCTACGGAAAACCCATGATTGTCTCCACGGGCGGCGTCTCCATCGAGGACGTCAGACGTGCCTACGAAACGATCCGCCCGATCAATGAAAACTTCTGTTTCCTGCAATGCACGGCGGCCTACCCGGTCCAGGACTACAAGGATTTCAATCTTCGAGTCATCGACACCTATCGACGGGAATTCCCCGACGTCGTCATCGGACTGTCAGACCATGAGAGCGGCATATCCATGGCCACTGCGGCGTATGTTCTTGGCGCGAGAGTCGTGGAGAAGCACTTCACTCTCAATCGTTCATGGAAGGGAACGGATCAATCGTTTTCCCTAGCCCCGGGAGGCTTGCGTCGTCTGGTACGGGATCTGCGCCGGGTCCATCTGGCGCTGGGCGACGGAGTAAAGCGTCCCTACGACGTGGAAAGGGCTCCGCTGACCAAGATGGTCAAGAAGCTCGTGGCTGCCCGGGACCTCTCGGCGGGCACGCGGATCCGCGAGACGGACGTGATATTCCGGGTCACGGGTCGCGCCGACGGCATGTTGCCGTACCAGCTTGATGAAATCGTCGGCAAGACGTTGACGCGGGACATGGCCGAGGAGGAGTGTTTCTCTCCTTCCGACGTCAAATAGTCAACAAGAACGCCATGCTCCAATCATTCGATCTCAACGGAAAGACCATCGTCATCACCGGCGGACTCGGACAACTCGGTCGCCAGTTCACGGGCGCTCTGCTTGCCCACGGGGCAAACGTGGCCGCGCTCGATCTGGCGTCTGGGCCTGGCGAGGCTTTCGATGCCCATGCGGACGCGAAGCACCGGCTTCTCTATGTGCGTGCGGACATCGCGGACAGAAAAAGTCTTGAACAGGCGCTCGAAACGATCACTGAACGCTTCGGCGTGCCCTTCGGACTGGTCAACAACGCGGCCCTGGACGCTCCTCCGGGGGCAAGCGCGGCAGAGAACGGTCCCTTCGAGGACTACCCCCTGGCGTCTTGGAATAAGGTCATGGAAGTCAACGCGACCGGAGCGTTCCTGGCCTGCCAAGTCTTTGGCGGCGCCATGGCCAAGGCCGGGCGCGGCTCCATCGCCAACGTCTCGTCCATCTATGGGGTCGTTTCCCCGGACCAACGCATTTACGAATACCGCAGAAAACGCGGTGAGATGTTTTTCAAGCCCGTGGCCTACTCTGCCTCCAAGTCCTCGCTGCTGAACCTGACGCGCTATCTGGCCACCTACTGGGGCGCGCGGGGCGTCAGGGTCAACACCTGCGTGTTCGGCGGCGTCTTCAACAACCAGGACGAAGCGTTCTTGGAAGGTTACAACGCCAAAGTTCCTTTGGGCAGGATGGCGGAAGAGACGGAATACAATGGCGCCATCGTCTTTCTCATGAGCGAGGCGTCCGCCTACATGACCGGGGCCGAGCTCGTTATGGATGGCGGCTTCACCGCCTGGTAGCCTGCAGGAGGAAACGGATGCTGAACGAACTTCCTGAAATCATACCCAATTGGATCGGTGGCCGGGAAACCGGTCCCGAGCGCGGCGAGAGCGTCGAGAAACGAAATCCCCACGACGGCTCCGTGCTGTGCCGCCTGGCCAGATCGGGCAGCGAGGATGTTGCCAAAGCCGTTGATGTTTCCAGACAGGCGCAACCGGCCTGGGCGGCCATTCCGGCCGTGCGGCGCGGAATGATCCTGCACGAAATGGTCGCACGCATGAAGGAGCGGCGCAAGGAGATCGCGGCGGTCGTAGCCGCCGAAACGGGCAAGGCTCCGAAGGAAGCCCTGGGGGAGACGGACGGAGCCATCCAGTGCGGTCTCTTCTTTGCCGGAGAGGGGCAACGCCTTTACGGCAAAACATGTACCAGCGGCGCGCCTGGCAAGAAGGCCATGACGGTGCGCCAGCCTGTAGGCGTGGCCGGATTGATCGTCGCCGCCAACACGCCCATCGCCAACGTGGCCTGGAAGATATTCCCGGCCATGATCTGCGGCAACGCCGCGGTGCTCAAGGCCCCGGAAGACACCCCGGCCACAGCTTGGCTCATGGGGCGTATCGCCAAGGAAGCGGGGCTGCCGGACGGCGTGCTCAACATCATCCAGGGGCTCGGGCCGGAAGCAGGACAACCGTTGGTCGAGCATCCAGATGTCGGCGTGGTGAGTTTTACCGGCTCCACCGCAGTGGGCAGAAAGCTTTCCAGGATCGCGGGCGAACGACTGGCTAGGGTCTCACTTGAACTGGGCGGCAAGAACGCGCTGGTGGTCTGCGACGACGCCGATCTGGACAAAGCCGTCAGGTGGGCCTGCCTTTCGGCTTTCTCCAACGCCGGACAACGGTGCGCCTCGGGTAGCCGCGTCATCGTTTTCGATTCGGTCTACGGTTCCTTCCGCGACAGGTTCGTTGCCGCAGCCGGCAAACTCAGGGTCGGCAACACCGACGATGACGATCTTGGCCCCGTGATCAACGAACGGCAGTTGCGCAACATGCTTTCGGCCCTGGACGAGGCAAGGCGGGACGGGGGAGTGGTGCTCGCGGGGGGCAACCGACTAGGCGACGAGGCCCGCGCAGGGGGCTATTACCTACAGCCCACGATCATCGAGGAGATCGGAACCGGCCATCCCATCTCGCGTCAGGAGCTTTTCGGGCCCATCTGCTGCCTGTACCGGGCGGCAGGATACCGGGAGGCTCTCGCCATGGCGAACGATTCCCCCTACGGCCTCACCGCCTGCATCCATACCCGAAACGTGGACCGGGCGCTGCATTTTGCACACGAGGTGGCGACGGGCGTCGCGGTGATCAACGCCGGAACCTATGGCTCCGAGCCGCACATGCCCTTCGGCGGTCGCAAGGCCAGTGGAAACGGCACACGTGAGCCGGGTACCGAGGCCTTGGATATCTACAGCGAACTCAAAGATATCTACATCCAACTCGACGACGATTACGCATAGGAACACGACATGGCGGATTTGTTTTATATTCCCAAGGCCGAATTCGACCGCGTGCGTTCACTTGACTTGAACGCTGCCGACAAGGCCTTGCTTTTCGCGGACATGTGCCGTCTCAACTGCCTGTACATGATAGCCAAGGCTGGTTCGGGACATATAGGCACGAGCTTCTCCTGTCTGGACATACTCACCTGGCTGCACCTCTTCGAGATGAACGCGAACGACATCGCCTTCTCCTCGAAAGGACACGACGCCCCGGCCCTCTACTCACTGCTCCTCGCGCAGGGCGTCCTGGAATTCGAGAACATTCATTCCTTGCGCAGACTCGGCGGCCTGCCCGGTCATCCAGACGTGGATACGCCCGGTATCGTCACCAATACGGGCTCGCTTGGCATGGGAGTCTCCAAAGCCAAGGGGCTGGCACGAGCTGCCCGCATGGACGGCAAGCCATGCCGCATTTTCGTACTCACAGGCGACGGTGAGTTGCAGGAAGGCCAATTTTGGGAATCCCTTCCAGGGGCCGTCAACCAAGGATTTCCCGAGATCACGGTGATCGTTGACCACAACAAGTTTCAATCCGACGTCACCGTGGCCGAGACCTCCGACCTAGGTGATCTCGAAGCCAAGTTCCAGGCTTTCGGATGGGAAGTGAGACGTGTGGACGGTCACGACATTCCGGCCCTGGCAAAGGCGTTACGCGAGGTGACCGCAGCCGAGAGGCCCGGAGCGGTGATCGCCGACACTATCAAGGGCAAGGGAGTGCGCCGTTTCGAGCACACGACCATGCCGGACGACGAGCGCTACTACCGGTTCCACAGCGGCTGCCCCACCGCTGAATTGGTGGACGAGGGGCTGGCCGAGCTTCGGGAGCGCATTGACGACGTCTTGCGCGTTGCGGGAGTTGCCCCCCTGGAAGTGGCTTGGGTCGCTCGCGAGATGGTTGCGACTCCGGCCGGGCGAATCGAACGACTCGTACCGGCTTATGGCAGGGCACTTCTCGATGCAGCCCGCCGCGACAGACGCATCGTGGCCCTAGACGCCGACCTGCGCCTGGACTGCGGACTGGTGGATTTCGAGCGCGAGTTGCCGGAGCGGTTCATCGAATGCGGCATCGCCGAGCAGGACATGGTTTCTCAGGCGGGCGGCTTGGCTTTGCGGGGTTACCTGCCTGTCTGCCATTCCTTTGCATGCTTCCTCGGTCCCCGTCCGAACGAGCAGATATACAACAACGCCACGGAAAAAACCAAGATCGTCTACATGGGCAACCTCGCTGGGGTTGTGCCGGGAGGCCCTGGACATTCGCACCAGTCCGTGCGTGACATCGCCATACTCAAGGGAGTTCCCGGCATGCTCCAGGCGGAGCCGTGCTGCGAAGCCGAAGTACCTGGACTGCTTGAGCATTTCCTGGCACGCCACGACGGCCCCGCGTATCTGCGCATGTGCATTTTGCCTTGCGAAATCGGATTTGAACTGCCTGCGGGTTATGTGCCGGAAACTGGCCGCGGCTGCGTGCTGCGCGAGGGCAACGACGCAGTGCTCATTTCCTACGGCCCCGTAATGCTGGAGCAGGCCTGCCGCGCTGCTGAACTGCTGGCGCGTGAAGGAGTGTCGCTGCGGGTGGCAAACCTGCCTTGGCTGAACCGGGTCGATCCGCGCTGGCTTGCCGATATGCTTGCCGATGTGCGCGCGCTGATCACCGTGGACAACCACTACATCGAGGGCGGGCAGGGCGAGACGATCGCGGCGGCCATGGCCGATGCAGGCCTGTCCACGCCGCTGCTGCGCCTGGGGCTGACCGGGACGCCGCCCTGCGGCAGGAACGACGAGGTTCTCTCGGCGGTGGGACTGGATGCTGGTTCCCTGGCGCAGGCCGTGCGGCGAGCGCTTGGCCTGGCAGACTGACAAAGGAAGAGTCAATGGGCGTAAAAGCCATTTTTACGCAGGCGGGACAGGATTACTGGATTGATGTGGCCGCATTCATGCACGATCACCACGATTGGGAACCCGCCTATTTCGTCGGCAATCCTGCCACCCGGGATCGCGTGAGGTCGTTGTTTCCGAATGCAGTTTTTCTGGACAACAAAGAAGCTGTCAGAGGTGGTGGGTCGACGGAATGCAGGCGCTATCCGGTCCGCACGCCGGACCAGCCGACGCTTGAAGCCTTGGCTGTTTTCGAATCAATCTATCTGAAGATGCTCGATCGATTCAATTCCAGAGGTTCCCTGAATTACCACAGGCGCATTCACTCCTGGCATGCCCAACTTGCCCACTGGCTGGGCGTTTTTGAAGAATTAAAGCCCGATGTCGTTGTATTTCCGACGGAGCCGCACATGGGCTACGATTGGGCGATCTTCGCGATCTGCACGTACCTCCGCATCCCCACTGTCAATTTCATCCGCACGGGTTTTCCATGCCGGGTTCTGGCCGCCCCGCGCTTCGACAAGCCGTGCACCGAGATCATCGAGGAGTACCGGCGGCTTCAAGCTGAGGACAAAGATAGCGACGTGGAACTTTGCGAATCCTTCGATGCACAGCTTCAGCGCCTGAAGCAAGATTACTCGGGGGCCATGCCTTTTCACCAGAGACTCAAGTTCGGACGGATGAAGAAAGGTGGCGTGTTGAGTTCGAGAACACGACTTTACGGAAAGGTTCTACGGGATGCCGCGGCAAACCTGCTGCGCGGCCGAGCCCGTGAAAACCTGAAGAAGGATTTTCGGGACGGCATGGACCGCGTGCTTCGGCATGGATTGCAGCAGGCATACGACCGGTTGACGAGCGAACCGGATTTCCAAAAGCCGTTCGTGTTCGTGGCCCTGCAATGCGATCCGGAACGTCAGTGTTGCCCGTGCGGAGGCTTTTATGGGCACCAGGAGCTCATGGTCCGGCTTCTTGCGGAATGCGTTCCTGAAGGCTGGGAAATCGTGATCAAGGAGCACAACTCCATGTTCCGCATGCACCAAAAGCCGGAGAGGGCTCGCGACCCCTCGTTCTACGAACGACTGGCCGAGTTCCCCAATGTTCGCCTAGTTCCGCTGACCTACACGTCCTTTGATCTCATCGACGCGGCCAAAGCAACTGCGACCGTGTCGGGAACCGTGGGCTGGGAAAGCGTTGTCCGCGAGACGCCAGCCCTGCTTTTTGGCCATTCGTGGTATCGGGGATGCGAGGGTGTTTTCGCCGTCCGTTCCCGTGCAGAAGTGATCGAGGCACTGGGGCGCATCGCTCAGGGCGCGACGGTCGATCGGCGGCGGGTACGCCTTTTCGCCAAGGCGGTGCAGAACCGCACCGTGGACGGGTACGTGGACAAGATATACTCGCAGATGAGTTCCGTACCTCGGGAGGAAAACGTTCGCAATCTCGGCAGGGAAATCCACCGCGTCTACATGAAACAAAACACGAAAAGCATGTCATGAACATTTTTTTGCGACGGGCACAGGCCTACATTGCGTATCGACTCCAGAGCTTCCGCACCGAAATCTCGTCGAAAAGGATTTCCAAGCTCGACGCCGATTACGATCACGCCGCCATTGCTCGAGAACTGAAGCGACAGATTAGGGTGGTGCAACCCTCGGGCACGCGGAAAAAGGCGAACGTCCTCTTTCTGCCCAAAGCGGGCCATACAGAGGACATCATGGCCTGCTTCGGGCAAAGTTCGGCCTACGGCCTCTACGCCTTGGACAGGCGCCTGGTAAAGGCTGTATTCGAGAAGCTGTTGCCCATCACCATCGACGACAACAACTACAAGGTCGAAGATGAAGCAATTAACACGAGAAAGGATGCGTTGAGGAAACTGTGGAAGAGAATCCTTCCTTCGCTTGTCGGTGAAACGCGGATCGACGCAGTGTTCTCTGGGAATTTCAGTTATGCCGCTGAACAAGAGCTAGCTGGCGCTTGCAGCGAACTTGGCATTCCTTTTATCGCAATCCACAAAGAGTGCCTCAAAACAGATTTGCTGAAGAAATTCTATGAGGACGTCTATAGAACTAGGAAAAACGCTTTTCAGGGGGCTAAATCACTGGTGTACAACAACGCGGAGCGCGACATTCAGGTCGGTTCCGGATGCGTGAGGCCTGATCAGATTGAAGTGGTCGGCATGCCTCGCCTCGATGCGCTGCACCTGGCCCGGCGCGTGCTGGAAAAAAAAGACAGGATTTCCAGGGCAAGGCCTTTGGCATTGCTTTTCAGTTTCAACTCTAAATCTGGATTGCCATCCACAGGTAGAAAATGCATCGGGTTCGAAAAGCTGAGCAGCGACCTTGAACAACTGAATATGCCCAACCTCGTGCGCAATGTGCACCGGAGATTTGTCGATCTGGCTCGTGAGCACGGTGATGTAGATTTCGTCATCAAGGCAAAAGGGAACGCGGACTCGGACAACGTACTGCGCGAATGTCTCGCCGGGCAGCAGTTCCCCCCGAACCTGACCGTCGTATCCAGCGGTGATCCCATGGATCTGCTGGTCCGCTGCTCAGTCGCCTGTGGCATCAACTCCACGGCCTTGATCGAGGCCATCGCCCTGAAAAAACCCGTGGTCACGTTCGCCTTCGACGAAGCGGCGGACCAGCGCATCAAGGACTACTGCCTCGACCTCGATGGGGTCGCCGAAGTAGCTGCTTCGGTGGATGAGTTGGGCGAGATGCTGCTTCGCCATGTCCGCTCCGCCCCTGAAACCCGTTTGCACCAGGGGTTCAGCGAACGCGAATTGGAAGTGCTCGACTATTACGTGGGCAACACCGACGGCTTGGCAGGAGCGCGCGTCCGTGAGAGCCTGGACGCATTGCTACGCGGATAGAAGAAAAAATCGAGGTGACGTCGTCTATGTCCACGTTCGTACATATCGGTCTCCCCAAAACGGCCACGACATCCCTACAGAGGAATCTGTTTGCGCAACACCCCGGGGTAAACCATCTCGGCAAGCCATACCAGAATGAAGATTTCAGGGCCTTGTTAAAAACAATTATCGCCTGCGATGAGGTAATGTTCGAGGATGTTTTGGCTCGGATAAAGCCTTGTGGGCACCTTCTCGATTCCGACAAACCCACGGTGATCTCACACGAACGCCTGTCGTCGGACCACGACGCAGACCGGGCGGTCAAGGCTCGGAGGCTGAAGGCCATGTTCCCGGACTCCCGCATCATCCTCATCGTCCGCGAGCAGATCAATTGTCTGGAATCGATGTATGTTCAATATTTGAAAGGTGCGCCAGTAAAATATCCGTATTGTACATTCGAAGAATATCTCCAGGCCGCATGGATGCGCTTTCACGTCGATCGCGATTTCGGCAAGGAAGCGTATCAAAAATACATGCACGTCAGGGTGCACAACCCCTTGGGGCGTGTCCATTACAAAGCCCTTCTCAAGTCGTACCTGAAGCATTATGCAAAGGATGAACTGCTGGTTCTCCCCTTCGAGCAACTCAAGGCTGACCCTACGTTTTTCCTGACCAAGTTGTCGCGTTTCATCGGTATCGACGAAGAGACTTCCGTTAGGCTCATGACCCAGCAGGCGCCGAGACAAACGCGCCCGAGTGGGATCGATATCGCCCTCAAGGGATCCCCGCTTCTGTTGCGTCTGCGCGGGGTCGCATCCGCCCTGCTCCCTCAAACCGCCAAGAAGAGGCTCAAGGCTAAGCTATCGAGGAACATCTCGCTGGACTGGCCTTCTACCCTTTCGGCGAAAATATCAGACCTCTACCGCGAGCCAAATCGGTGGTTGGCCGACGAGTTCTCGCTGCCGCTGATGGACCTGGGCTACCCCATATAGATCGCCGTGAACGCACCGAAACCCAGGCAGAACGGAATGAAGAAACCCCTTCTCATATACTACGCCAGCCTGAATTACACGCAGGAAAACCGGGAATTGCTGGCGCGCAATTTTGAGGTCGTGGAAATCGCTGATCCTCGGGAGGACACGCCCGAGTTACTGGCGCGGGCCGAGGCAATTCTCGCCCCTCTCGGGCACCGGTGCGGCCGGGATAAGATCAACGCCGCTCCGGGGCTAAAAGTTATCGGCTCGAACACGACCGGGCATCCACACATCGATGTGGAGTATGCGCGCTCACGAGGTATCGCCGTCGTCACGCTCAAGGATCACCAGGACTTCCTTGACACAATCACGCCCACCTCAGAACTGACGTTCGGATTGATCATCGCCTTGACCCGCAAGATGCTCCCGGCCGCGCAATCCGTCCTCGCCGGAAGATGGGAGCGTTGGCCCTTTGGCGGCCAAGCAATGCTTTCTCGCATGCGCCTGGGCGTGATCGGACTTGGCAGGCTGGGACGAAAAGTGGCCCACTACGGCAAGGCATTCGGCATGACAGTCCGCTATAACGACCCGTTCGTCGAGAATGACGATTACGAACGTGTCGAATCGCTCGTCGATCTGGCCGCCGTATCCGACGTCCTCACTCTCCACGTGCCGCACGAACCCGAAACCGAGCGCATGATCGGCCAGGACGTGTTTGCGGCCTTGCCGCGCGGTTCGTGGTTTGTGAACACCTCGCGAGGCGAACTCGTGGACGAAGCGGCCCTGCTTGCCGCGCTTGAGTCCGGATATTTGGGCGGAGCGGCCACGGACGTTCTTGACGGCGAGTTCGTCCCCGATTTCTCGGCGCGGGCGGGTGAACACCCGCTTGTGCGCTATGCCAAATCCCACGACAACCTGATCATCACCCCGCATATCGGCGGCTCGACCCGCGACGCCTGGCATCTGACGCAGGAATACACTGTGCTGAAGATGATCGAGGCACTGGGGCTGCCGGTCCGTTGATGCCCAAGGAAGCCAGCATGGAAGTACTCGGCCTGATTCCGGCGAGAGGGGGCTCCAAGTCCATTCCCTACAAGAACGTGGTCGAACTCGGCGGACACCCGATGCTCGCCTACGTTCATGAGGCGGCCAGACGGGCGTCGTCCATCGGCCGCATCCTGTGTTCCACCGAGGACCAGCGCATTGCCTGCGTCTGCGCCGGTCTCGGATTGGAGGTGGTCGAGCGCCCCTTGGAGCTGGCCGACGACGATACGCATATCATCGCGGTGCTCAAGGAATTGATCGCGCGCCTCGATGATCAGGGATACCGGCCCGATGCCGTGGCCTTGCTGCAAGTCACATCGCCGTTTCTCCTGCCCGAGCACATCGACGGATGCGTAGAACTGCTGAAAAAGAATCCCGAAGCGCGATCCGCACAGACCGTTGCCGCCATGCCGCACAATTTTCATGCTTACAATCAGAGACATATCGTGGACGGTGAGGTTCGTTTCCGGTTCGAAGACGAGCGGCGCGAATGTTACAATAAACAGACCAAGCCTAAATTCTACACCTTCGGCAATATCGTGGTCACGCGCACGGAAGCGCTCAAGGACGGGGACACCTGTTTCGCCGCACCCTCTCTCCCCTTCGAAATCCCTCGTGCCTACGCCCTGGACGTGGACACTCCCGAGGATCTGGATGTGGCTGAATGGTATCTGCAAACCGGAAAAGTGAGCATAGCTGCGTTCGGGAAAGGAAGATGAGAAAGGCCGCCATCACAATTAACAACGTTGAGGATACGTACGAGTTCGTGCGGGCTACCAGGCGGGACGAGTTTTTCGCCGCCCATAACGCCGAAATTAAGCGGCTCGTCGGCGATGACGGAGCCATTCGGCCCGAATTTGCCGAGCCCGTGGCCGCCTGCCCCATCTGCGACGCTTCAGAGCATGAAGTGCTCTTCCGTAAACAAGGCTTCGTTTTCAAGGATTGCAGAAATCCTGAATGCCGCCATATCTATGCCGATCCGCAAATAAACCATGAAGCGCTCATGGCGGCTTACAGGGGAGCGGGAACCGGCAAGGGAGGACGAACCGCCAGCGACATCTGGATGGATGTACTCCTGTCCAACGCCAACCAGCAGTATGATCGCGCCAAGTATCAGCGGGGCATGGACGCCATCGAGGCGGCCTTGGAGACCGGAAGCGGAGCTCCTTTCGCAGTGCTCGACGTGGGCTGTTCCGTGGGGATTTTCTTGGATACAGCCCGGGAACGCGGGTGGAGGACCATGGGCGTGGAGTTGAACGAGCGCGCCGTGGATTATGCCGTGAACACGTTGAAGCTTGACGTGCGGAAAGCGTTGCTTGAAGAATGCGGCTTTGCGGAAGCCAGCTTCGATGCAGTGACCCTGTGGGGGGTGATCGAGCATCTCAAACAGCCGCTGCCCGTGCTGCGGGAGATATATCGCATTCTTAAACCCGGCGGTGTGTTCGTGACGTTTTGCCCCAACGGTTCAAGCCTCGCCTGTCGGGTGCTGCGGGAAAAGGCCGCCACCTTCGACGGGCGCAACCATCCGCACAACTTCACGCCGACTTCCATACGGCTCGCGATGCGCATGGCTGGCTTCGAACCGCTGGCCATCTCCTTCCATCAGCCTGACATAGATGCAGTCATCAACCATATCGAGGGCCGGGATCCATATCTCAAGGGGGAAGAAGGCGCGGGTCCCTTGAAACAGCTGTTCTCTGGCCCTTTGCGGGCACAGGCCGAGGACTTTTTGGAGAACGTCGGATTGGGCTACAAAATGATGACCTTGAACAGGAAGCCGAAACCATGAAGGCCTGCGCGATGCATAAATTTTCGTTCGCCCAGCGTTTCTCAATTGCCGGAAGAGCTGTTGGGCAGGATGAGCCGACGTACATTATCGCCGAAGCGGGTGTGGCCCATTTTGGCAGCCTGGAGAAGGCCAAGCGGCTGGTCGATCTTGCCGTTGACGCCAAGGCCGATGCAGTCAAGTTCCAGATATTCAAAACCGAGGAGTTGGTTTCTGGAGCAAGCGAAGAGTGGAGAAACCGCCTTTCCAAGCGCGAGCTTCCCTACGAAGCGTTCGCTGAGATCAAGGCTTATTGTGACGCGCGAGGCATCACCTTTTTCGCCACAGCCCATGACAGGCCGAGCCTGGGCTATCTCGCCAAGTTGGACGTGCCTGCCTACAAGATAGGTTCGGGCGAGGTCGGAAACTGGGGCTTTCTCGCCGAAGTGGCCTCCAAGGGCAAGCCGGTCATCCTTTCCACCGGCATGTACTCCATGGACCAGGTGGGGGAGGCTCTTCGAGCCATGGCCGCAACCGGCAACAGGGAAATCGCGGTGCTCCATTGCGTCACGCGCTACCCCGTTGCGCCCGGAGAGGTCAACCTACGCGCAATCCAGAGCATCCGCGACAACTTCGATGTGGTCAGCGGATACTCGGATCACACGAGGGGCTTTCATTTTCCGCTGGCTGCCGCGGCTCTCGGAGCGCGGGTGATCGAGAAACACATCACACTCGACTACGACGTACCCGATGCCCAGGACTGGAAAGTCTCCTGCGGCGTGGACGACCTGCACCTCATGGTCGCACAGATAAGGGAGATCGAAGCCGGTCTCGGATCTGGAGAGAAAACCATGACCGCCTCGGAACGGGAAGGGGCGGTGTGGGCTCGCAAGAGCTTGGTGGCGGCGAGAGACATTTGCATCGGCGAGGTCATCGACGAGACGATGCTGGCCGCAAAGAGGCCCGGAACCGGGATCGAACCGTGCAAGATCGGTGAGGTGCTCGGGCGGAGCGCCCGCGAGGATATACCCAAGGATTCGATCATTTGCATGGAGAAGCTTTCATGAGGCGCAAAATCTGCCTTATAATTACATCACGCGGAAATTACGCCAAGATGAGTTCGATCATCAAGGCGATGGCGAACCATCCCGAACTCGAACCCCAGATCGTCGTAGGCGGCGGCGCGCTGCTTTCGAAATATGGAGCCATTGCCGACGCCATGCGCCAACAGGGGATACGGATAGATCGCATGGTTCATTTTCTCGTGGAAGGAGAGACGCCCGTGACCATGGCCAAGTCGGCCGGAGTGGCGGTCTCCGAATTCTCAACCGCCTTCGACAATCTCAAGCCGGACGTCGTGGTGGTGCTCGCGGACCGTTTCGAGTGCCTCCCTGCCGCCATGACTGCCGCCTACATGAACATCCCTGTGGCGCACATCGAGGGTGGCGAGGTCTCGGGCTCCATCGACGAATCCATCCGGCACGCGATCACCAAGCTGGCGCATGTGCATTTCCCTGCGACGAGCGACGCAGCCAAGCGCATAGCGCGGATGGGAGAGGAACCGGAAACGATCTTCCCCGTCGGCGCGACAAGCCTCGATGCGCTCTGCCAGTTGGACCTGACCGACATCAGTCCGATGAAAGAGTTGCAGTTGACCACGGGCGTGGGCGAGGTGGTCGATCTCAGCGGTGACTATCTCTTGGCCATCCAGCATCCGGTGACCACGGAGTACGCCCAGAACCTGAACAATATCAGGCAGACCGTCGCCGCCATCGAGGAATTGAGAATGCCCACCATCTGGATCTGGCCGAACATGGACGCCGGATCGGACGGCATCTCCAAAGGAATCCGCGAATTCCGGGAAAACAAGCGGCCAGACTACATCCATTTCTTCAAGGGGCTGGCCATCGAGCACTACGGTCCGCTTTTGAACAACGCGGCCTGCATCGTCGGTAACTCGTCGTCGGGCATACGCGAATCCGCCTTTCTCGGTGTACCCGCAGTCAATATCGGCATCCGGCAGGGCGGGCGCGAGCGCGGCCACAACGTGATAGACGTCGGTTACGACCGCGCGGCCATCGTCGATGCGGTCAGACGACAAGTGGTGCACGGCCGCTACGAGCCGGATCTGATTTATGGCGACGGCAAGGCAGGCAGCAGGGTCGTCGAGATCGTCAAGGATTTTTCGTTCACCATTCAAAAACGGATCACATACTGATGGCAAGCCCGTGCCTCTATATTCCAGTGGAAACCAAAGTCCGGGAATTCGACGCCAAGACGCTGCTCGCGTGTTTCGCGGCCGAGGCCGGCTTTGAGGTCGTGCTTGGCGGACAGATGGAACTCATGGCCCATATGCCCTTGGCGCGGCCTGGATTCTACCTGGAAAAAGGGATTGCACCGACGCGTCTGGAGGCGGTCGAGCAGCTTTGTGCGGCTGGCCACAAGGTCGTCTCCTGGTGCGAAGAGGGATTAGTGACCCTGGACCCCTCAGTCTACGTGCGCGACCGGGTCTCTGCCGAACTGCTCGACCGGCTGACGTTCTTCTGCGCTTGGGGCGACGAGCATTCGAACATCATTACCGAAGCCCATCCACGGTTCGCCACGAAGATCGTGCGTGCAGGCAACCCTCGCTTCGACATTCTGCGAGAACCCTTCAATGCGGTATTTGCGGACCGTGTGCGTGAGCTCCGTTCCCGTTTCGGCGATTTCATCTTGGTGAACACGAACTTCGGATTCTATAATAACTTTCTTGGGGAGAGCTTCTTTCTGGAAAAAATGATGCGGGGTCACGGGCGTATTACCGGACCGGAACACGAACGGTTTCTCACTGGAATGCTCGATCACATCAAGGGCTGTTTCGAGGCATTCGCCGAGGCGGTGCCCGCCTTGGCGGCCCTTTTTCCAGACAGGACGATCGTCCTCAGGCCGCACCCTTCGGAAAACCATGATCGCTGGCGCGAGATCGTCGAAGGCGTCAGGAATGTAACCGTGGTGCATGAGGGAAACGTCGTCCCGTGGCTGATGGCCTGCTCCGCCCTCGTCCACAACAGCTGCACCACCGCAGTCGAGATGGCCGCTCTCGGAAGACGGGCCGTGGCCTACAGACCCAGGGTTTCCGAGGATTTCGAGCCCGCTTTACCCGCCCTGGTCAGCGAAAGCGCGTTCACGCTCGACCAACTCAAAACTGCGGTTGCCGTGGCGGTACAGGGTGCAGACACTTTTGCGGGGGGAGAACCGCTGCTTGAGCATTACGTCAGCGGCTACCAGGGGAAGTATTCCTGTGAAATTCTCGTTTCCGCCCTCTGGCGCGCGGCGCGCGACGCCGGGCCCTCCTCCTGGCGCGTCGGTCAGCGGCTTCGGTGGCATTCGCGAAGCAGTTACCAACGCATACTGCACGCCGTCTCACGACTGATGGGACGTCAAGATCGGCTTGAGGCGTACAAAAAACAAAAGTTTCCCGGCCTGGAGGAAGCAGAGGTGCGAGCCTTGATCGCGCTGTACGCGAATGCTTCCGGGCGGTTCGGCAGCCTCGGCGTATCCGGGATGCCAAACGTGCCGCGCGCTGTGCGGATCCGCGCCCAGGATTCAGAAGGCGGGGTTCGCGCCGCGTCGGTATGAAGCGCAAAGCCATCATGGGGGTCATGCGATGAACGCATCCTTTTTTCAAGACAAGAGAATCGCCGTCACCGGGGCCTGCGGAACGGTCGGCAGCGAACTCGTGCGCCAGATGCTTGAGGTTTACCGGCCTGCGGAACTTGTCTGCCTTGACAACAACGAAAGCGAACTGTTCTTCATGGAACAGCAATTTTCGATGCACCAGCAAGCATCCTTCTTTCTGGCGGACGTCCGCGATGCGGATAAGATGGCCAAGGTATTTCGCGATATCGACATAGTTTTCAATCTTGCTGCCTACAAGCATGTTGTTCTTTGCGAGCGTTCTCCCCTTGAGGCTGTTCAGACAAACATCAACGGCGTACGCAACGTCATAGACGCTGCACAAAGATGCAACGTCGGGCGAGTCATTTTCACCAGCTCGGACAAGGCTGTGAACCCCACCAACGTCATGGGAACGTCCAAGCTCATGGGCGAACGGCTCATGACAGCCGCGAACTCCACCATGAGGGCCGGCCACAACACCATTTTCACATCCACACGTTTCGGCAACGTCCTTGGATCCAGGGGTTCCGTCATCCCAATCTTCCAGAAGCAGATCGAAAAAGGCGGGCCGGTGACGCTCACCGACGATAGAATGACGCGCTTCATCATGAGCATCGAGGAGGCCGTGCGCCTCGTCATCGACTCCGCGATCATCGCCTGCGGGGGAGAAGTCTTCGTCACCAAGATGCCCGTCATCCGCATCAAGGATCTGGCTCAGGCCATGATCTCGGTTCTTGCTCCGACGTTCGGCTACGATCCGGCAGACATCCAGATCGCCATGATCGGAGCGAAGCCCGGCGAGAAACTGTACGAAGAACTCATGAGCGACGAGGAAGTGGGGCGGACAGTGGAATTAGACAAGTACTTCGCTGTACTGCCGGCTTTCCGCTCAATGTATCGGCAGATCAACTATTCCTATGAAAATCTCATCTCCGACAAGGTGGACAAGACGTATCATTCCGCTAACGAGGAGCCTCTTTCCGTCGATGCTCTCGTCACGTTTCTCAGGAGTAATGGGTTGCTCAGAAAGGGCACTTTCCCGGGTCATCCGGATCAGCGCTATTGGCCGTAAGACCCGCCTGCCGCGGACGGCCAATACCCGAGGCCAAAAGACGGCGACACGCGGCGGCTCAGGCATCCCGCTGACTTATTGCTTGCGAAGACCGCCGGTCAAAGCCTCTATCTCATCGCGGCTCAAAAGGCCCGACTTGACATTCGGAGTCTTCGGAGGCTTCATGAGATTGGTGAGGGTGTCCAGCAGACCCGCCTCGTCGAAGGGCTTGAGCAGGATATAGTCAACCTGCGCCTCGTTGATTGCCTGCACGGCGATATTGAGATCGCGGTAGCCGGTCATGAGGATCTTGTGCCTGACATCCGCCTTGGCCGAGGCGCGTCGGAGCATCTCCACGCCACTCATGGTCGGCATATCGTAGTCCGTGATGACTACGGCGCAGCACTGGGCTTCATCGCAATGGCGAAGAAACTCCTCGGGGTCGTTGAACGCAAGTACTTCGTACTCCTTCCGCAACAAGTGTGAAAGATAAGTAGTCACGACTTGGTCGTCATCGACCACGCAAATTGTTCTGTCCATTATGAAACCATATACGTTTTTTTTCACGGATGTCCATTGAACGTCCGTCCTCCGCTCAATGTTTCAGGAAGGCGCTCAACTCCTTGTCCGGCCAAGACAAAGAATGAAAGGGGAAGAAAAGAACGAAACGCAGCACCAAAAAATGTTCTTTCAATCCATGTTGAAAAACTCCGAGTTTGGAAGTGCAATCCTTTGCATTGATAACGTCGACACAAAATCTATGCTGGAGCGCTAAATCTTAAGCCGTAATTTCAGAATGTATGCAGAGCCAAAAAGAATCAATATAATTGAAGATGGCTCAGGTGTTTCTGAAATTTTTTGCGTAAATGAATCAAAATGAGGGTAGTAAATCAATTTATGAGCATCCTTTTCGCTAAGAAAAAGTGCGGCTTCCATTGAATATGTGTCTAAATCATATATACTAAAATAATTTATGTCTGAATTGAAATCTAAAAACGAAACCTCTTCTCCGATAAGATCAATGTGCTGAAGGTATTTTTTGTTTATTATGAAATTGTTGATGTAATCCGCAATCATGTCAATTGTCACTACTCCAGTTTGCCTTGTGTCTGCATTTATAAATTCTCCAGTTTTTGTAAGTGCATTTTCTAGTGCGAATGAAAACAATGTCATCCCATTTTTACTTGAAAAAAAAGCAGTAGCGTCTTCTCGTGCTGATGCTAGCAAGGTAACATTTCCAAGTATAGCGAGGTCACCACTTTCGCCTGGTGGTGGTGTTGTGGTTCCCCAAAATCCTCCAGAGTAGCATGCATCGATAATCATGGTTACGCTATTGTGTCTAAAATAGTCATATATTAAGCGATTCATCTGGTCATCGCTGATAATCTTATGGTGATCATAGTACGTATCAAGTCGTAGTCTCTCATTCTCCTTAGTCAATGTATTCTCATTTTGCAGGGTGTCGGTGTATCCGTGTCCAACATAGTAAATCAAGATTTTGTCATCTGGTTCAATAGCATATTTTTTGAAAGCATTTTCAAAGTCATATATGCTGAGGCCTTCTCCTTGGGTAGAAATTTTGATTGTTTCAACATGCGGAAATGCATCGTCTATTAATTTCGATATAGTATTTACATGGTAAAAGCCATCAGCGTCTCTTTTGCTACCATTGTATCCATAGTCGGGACCAAACAAGAAGGCGTATGTTTTTTCTGGCTCCTTGTATTTTCCAGATCCAGTGAAATTACTTATAAAGGCAGTGCTATCATATTCATAATCAGAAACATCTGCGATAACAAATTCAATGTTATATTTGCCTCCTGGTGTAACTTTTGCAGTGGTCTTTAAAATTCCAGTCCATCCATCAAGTTCTGTCCCTGTTGAGTATTCCATAAACGCTGAATTAACGTTTATTAAATTGCCAAGCTTGTCATGGGCAATTTGTCTTTTGCGTCCATCTGCACCAGTTAGCCAAACACCAAACATGTCATTGAAAATGCTGTTTTTAAATTCTGGATACTCTTCTGATCCAAAAACAAAGTTAAAACTAACAGAATCTGAGCTCGCAACAAAATCAAAAGAAAATCCGGCAGCATCGTAGCTGGGTGCGTTGACAGCAGTGCTAATTAATGTGCTTCCAGCTGTTCCAAAAACTGTTGTATTTCCAGGACTCTGATTTGGTCCAGAATAGTAATGGAAAGCATTGCCTGTCGATATTACAATTCCTGGATTAATACCCCACGTTCCAAGCTTATTGTCGTATATTTTTATTGCGTTTTGATGTCCATACACAGAAAGATTTTGAACAGTGCCATTTTCAACAAACAAAGATTCTAAATTGTGTAGTGAATAATAGTTTTTTACTTCTATTGCATGAACATTGATGGGAAAAATAAGAAGTGATGCGATTGCTACAAGAAATTTATACATTTTAGCTCCTCTATGTTTTACAAATTTATGTTTGTATATGCAATTAGCGCTCCAAAGTTGTTTGCTCGTTTTTTTGATAGGTTATGCATAATTATTTGTCAGAAAATTCGACAGCTGGCATTCTATTTGTTGTGATTCTCGACAAATGAAGTCGCTTGACGCGTATTTGAGATCGTGTTTGTTTGCCAATTTCACTTTTGCCCTACCGCTTTGCCCTGAAATGTCGTTTGCCTGGCAGAAAAAGCGATTTTCAGTATTCTTGCGGAAATCACCGTACGAGAAAAGCGTAGGGCTCCGCGATGTTACGCGGAGCCCTTGCAAAAAGATGGTGCCGAAGATGAGAGTCGGCGCCATCACATGGCGGATGACAGCCAATGCATTGATATAAATGCCTATTTTTCGTCGAAGCGCGCGCCCGCAGGCCGATTTGTACCCCTTCGTGTCCTCACCGTTGCCCCACCCACACTAGCAGCACAAATGCCCGGAAACAAGCGCCCTGCCAGGATTTTCTCCCCGCGCTGACAAATCCAGGTCCCGCCTGCGTCTATACTCCACTTCCTCAATGCTCGAACCAAGCGCTCCAACCGCAAGAGCCTCCCGCTATGACACAGCAGGTCGCTCACTGTCCCTCCAGAATCCTGTGCCAAGTAGAAACCATTACAGACGCAAAGCGCGCGCGCCCAATTCGATGGCCTTGAGGTTTATATCGTGTAGTTTCGGGGACATGCTGGTGCGGATGGTCTCGGCCAGGCGCGACAGGCCGAAGGGCAGGCGGTCGGCCGCGCACAGCGCGCCGAGCAGGACCATGTTCGCGGCCTGGGGCGCTCCGGCCTCGCGGCCGAGCGAAAAGATCGGCAGGAAGTAGGCCTC